>JAAAOZ010000064.1 GCA_009908585.1 Chloroflexota bacterium | reverse complement strand
TGTGCCAACTCGATCTTGACCTCAGCGATCTGGAGAACCATAGCTACGACCTGATCGCCTCGATGGACGCGCAGGTCGATGAGTTGAATGAGGAAATTCCGGACCTTGAGATTAACAGTTATCTCCAAGAGCTGACCGATGATTTCAACGAGAAGCGTTTCGTCCCACTGAGTGATGTCTGGGAGAAGGGATTGCAAGATCTCTTCAACAGTCTAGATGAATCGGAGACGGATGCAGAGGATCAGGAAGACTAGCGACTCTTCTTTTTTGGGGGGATTCTGAAACTACTTTTGACCCCCCAGCAATCTTACGCTATACTAACAATAGAGAGGTACTCCCATCTCTCATCTCAACGCATTATTTCTCTTTCCCGTAGGTGATTTGGTGTTCGTATCAGAGCAAGCCGGGGATGATTGAACACAATACGGAGAATCGTGCTATGTATCATCATAATGCACCTAAAAGCCCCACCCTCTCCAGAAAATCGCCGTCACCTTGGCTGGTCGTGATCGCCTTTGCCAGCATATTAGCATTGCTCACTCTGCTATTCATCTACGCAGAACGCCAACGCCTTCTCGGCCTCCTATCTCTCTCCATCATCCCCGTCATTTTGGCAACCTTTTTTTACCCTCGCTGGGTTCATTGCCTAATGAGCGTTTTTGTTCTGCTATCCCTCGGCGCCGTCTATCAACTTCGCCCCCAGACAACTGATAGCTGGCTTGGCGCCACCTTAGGTGTAGTCGCCACGCTGAGCATCGCAGAAATTACCTATCGCCTCAATCAAGCGCGCCGGCAAGCAGAGGAAAAGCTAAAAGAACGAGAGGAAGCGTACCGTCTCTTGGTAGAAAATCAGACCGAATTGGTCGTCAGGGTGGATACGGAGGGGCATTTCAAGTTCGTCAGCCCTTCGTACTGCGAACTGTTCGGCAAAACGCAGCAGGAATTATTGGGTAAAAATTTCATGCCGCTTGTGCACGAGGAGGATCGCGAAGCCACGCTCGAAGCGATGGAAGCACTCTACGAGCCGCCGTACACGACCTACGTCAAGCAACGCGCGCTAACTCAATATGGATGGCGCTGGCTCGCCTGGACCGATCGCGCCATTCGCAATGATGAAGGCGAAATCACCGCCATCATCGGCGTAGGGCGGGATATCACGGAGCGTGAAATAGCAGAGGCCAAGCTTCGAGAAAGCGAAGAGCGTTATCGCCTCATCTTTGAACACTCGCCTGTGGGCATCTTCTACTACAATATGGATCTTTACATCACGGAGCTAAACGAGCGCTTCGCCGAAATTATCGGCGCCCGCAGAGATCGGCTGCGACAATTGGATATGAAAACGCTGGTGGATCGCCGGTTGCTTCCCGCCATCAAATCCGCCCTCACAGGCCAAGAGGCGAAGTACGAAGGCCCCTACGAGACGACAACCAGCGGGAGAAAGATCTCGATAGCGATGACCACCGCGCCCTATTATAAAGACGGCGAAATTCAAGGGGGGATCGCAATTATGCAGGATATCACCCAACGCAATTGGGTGGAGGCGAAGCAAAAGCAGCTTCTCGCGACACTGCGCCGGCGCAATACCCAACTCCAAACCGCCGTCGAGGTCGCTAAGTCAGCGATCACGATTCTGGACACCGAAAAGCTGATGCAACACACCGTCAATCTCATCCAAGAGCGCTTCGATTTCTACTACGTGGGCATTTTCCTGGCCAATGAGGCCAACGAGTACGCCGTTCTCCGCGCCGGGACAGGTGACGCAGGCCGACAGATGTTAGCCGAAGGACATCAACTCGCCGTCGGCGGGGAATCCATGATCGGCTGGAGCGTCGCCAACGCACAAGCGCGCATCGCGCTCGACGTGGGCGAGGAAGCCGTGCGATTCGATAATCCGCATCTTCCGCGCACGCGCTCGGAGATGGCGCTCCCCCTGGTCACGCATGGCCACGCCATCGGCGCGCTCACCGTCCAAAGCACCCAGGCCGCCGCCTTCTCTCAAGAGGATATTGCCGTGCTCCAGGCTATGTCCGATCAGCTGGCCACCGCCATCGAGAACGCCCGCCTCTTCGAGGAAAAACAGCGCTTCAGCGAGGAGCTTGAGCGTCGCGTCGTCGAGCGCACGGCCCAACTCAAAGCAGCCAACAAGGAGTTGGAGGCCTTCGCCTACTCCGTCTCTCACGATTTGCGCGCGCCGCTGCGTAGCATCAACGGCTTCAGCCAAGCCCTGCTGGAGGACTACGACGACCAACTTGATGAGATAGCGCAGGACTATCTCCAGCGGGTCCGTAAGGCCAGCCAGCGAATGGGCCAACTGATCAACGATCTGCTCAAGCTTTCCCGCCTCACGCGAGGCCAGTTACATCGCGAGCACGTTAACCTCAGCGCCATCGCCAGGGAGATCATCGATGAGTTGCAAAAGTCCCACCCAGAACGCGATGTGAATTGTGTCATCGCCCCCAAACTCGTCGCGGACGGTGATGCTCGCCTGTTAAGCGTCGTCCTGGAAAATCTCCTGGGCAACGCCTGGAAATTCACCCAAAAGTGCTACCACGCCAAAATCGAGGTCGGGATGACCGAAAAAAATGAGCAGACGGTCTTCTTTGTACGCGATAACGGCGCTGGCTTTGATATGACCTATGCTGACAAGCTCTTCACTCCTTTTCAGCGCTTGCACAGGACGATGGAATTCGAAGGCACCGGCATCGGATTGGCCACTGTGCAACGCATCATTCATCGCCATGGAGGGCAAGTATGGGCCGAAAGCGAGGTCGGTCAAGGCGCTACGTTCTACTTCACACTCCATTGAGTTAATCAAGAATTAAGAATTGAGAATTATAGCACCCGGCGAATTCCTGAAGAGCCTTCATTCTAAATTCGCAGTTCAACACTGAGGTAGTTGCAGAAATTAAAACCTCCTAACCCGGATGCTTTTTCTCAGAAAGCTAGCTATTTTTGGGCATGGTTCAAAAACCCAAAGAGTTAGATTTACACTTTCTATCTAACGCAGAAATTTTTTAGAGCAGAATTTTGTGAATTGCGCTTAGCGACATCCATTTTGACTCAAAAAAAAACGGGGGATTCAGAAATAGGTTGGCACTTTTTTGTATCCATCCTTCTTCTACGGGCACTGAAGTACCCTGGAAAGGCCTCCTTGGCCCTCCTTGGCCCTCCTTGGCCCTCCTTGGCCCTAAGGCCCAATGGCCGAGGGAAGGCCCAATGGCCGAGGGAAGGCCAACCGTCTGCCTTCGCAGACGGCCTATCGCATCCTCCTTCGAGGATGCCCGGCGCGCAGCGTCTCTCGAAGGGACTTCCGTAGGTCAGTAGACCTACGGGTCTACAATAATCGCTGACAGAGTGTAAACCTAATTATCCTGGAAAATGAACCATCCCCCCCAAAAAAAACAACCAAGAACGCCGAAAAACGCTCATTTTTTAAGTAGCTTTGATGGCAACTTGCCCCCTATAAGTCAGATTCGTTAAGGTGCTTTGGCGAAAGTGTCAATCTAACTTAACCCATGCCTGTTTTTGGGAGATTTATTTTCTTGGAACGGCCTGATCAGTCTCGAAGGAGACACCATGAATCAAAAAATTATCTTACTGGTGGAAGATAATCCTGACGACAAATTATTAACGCTGCGCGCACTCAAGAAGAGTAAAATCGCCAACAAAGTCATCATCGCCCGCGATGGCGCCGAGGCCCTAGATTACCTCTTCGCTACCGGCGAATACGCCGATCGAGAGCCGGAGATGCCCGAACTGATCCTCTTAGATCTGCACCTCCCCAAGATAGATGGCTTAGAGGTGCTGCGTCGCCTGCGAACCGAGGAGCGCACCAAGTTGCTGCCCGTCGTCGTGTTGACCACCTCAGATCAAGAGCGCGATATCACCCAGAGCTATGACCTGGGCGCCAACAGCTACATCCGCAAGCCGGTCGATTTTAAACAATTCACCACTGCGGTACAACAACTGGGCCTCTACTGGCTTGTCCTAAACGAAGGCCCTCCGCCACACTAAGGGCCATTTTAAGAACTCTGACGCAAGACCTTTATCATATTCAAACAAGGAAAACGCCATGTCGAACCAAATTATATTGCTGGTCGAGGATAATCCCGATGACGAATGGCTGACCATGCGGGCATTGGACAAGAGCCAGGTCGCTCATCAAGCCGAGGTCGTCGTCGTTCGAGATGGGGTCGAGGCGTTGAATTACCTCTTTTCCGCTGACAGCCCTATTCAAACCCGCAAAGAGAAGTTGGCTCTGGTTTTATTGGATCTAAAGCTCCCTAAAATTGATGGTCTGGAGATCATAGAGCGAATTCGAGAAGATAAGCGCACCGCCTCGTTGCCCACGGTCGTGCTCACAACCTCCAACGAGCATCGTGACATCCTCACCAGCTATCGTCTGGGAGCGAACAGTTATATCCGCAAGCCGGTCGATTTCGAATCCTTTATCGAAATCGTGCAACAACTAAGCAACTACTGGCTTAAGCTCAACCAAATGCCCAAAAATAGGACACTCTCATGAACCCATCGCTAAATATCCTGCTAATCGAGGACTCAGAGAACGATGCGCTGCTCATCGCGCGCATCCTCCGGCGCGGCGGCTATGCCCTCACCTACGAACAGGTGGAAACCCCAGATGGGATGCGCGCCGCGCTCGCGCAGCATGATTGGGATTTGATCATCTCCGATTATGCTATGCCGCGTTTTGGCGGCAAGGAGGCGTTGAAAATCCTTCAGGAGACGGGATTGGATCTCCCCTTCATCATCGTCTCC
>JAAAOZ010000204.1 GCA_009908585.1 Chloroflexota bacterium | reverse complement strand
CCTGCTGCGCCTGGATCCGGCCTTCGGCGCGGCGGCGTCCCGCCCAGCGGCCCAGACGCTCCATCCCAGCCGCGTGCGCATCGAAGCGGGCGGACATACGTTCCACGAGATCCGGCGCACCTACGGCGAAGTCGAGCCGGGGACGCCGCTGGCCCTCGTCGGCAGCGAGGGGATGCTGGAGCTTTCCATAGCGCACGGCGCCGGCGCGGCGGCCTTGAATTTGGCCGTCGGCGATCCCGTCCGCGTGATAGTGCAGTAAATATCTTTCACCCTTGCGAAGGTTCCAAAAAGCCTTCAAAACCGCAGACTCTTGTACTCCAAAACACAGCTTGAGGAAAAAGGCTCACCTAACCTTCGCAAGGTTTTCCTAGTTAGGAGGTTACAACGATGCGAGATTATTTTGTGATTGATGGCGGGATACCGCTCTGTGGCGAGGTCATTCCCAGCGGGAATAAGAACGCGGCCTTGCCGGCGATGGCAGCCGTGCTCCTCACCGATGAGCCGGTCACGTTGCGCAACCTCCCGGCCATTCGGGACGTCGAGACGATGGGGAATCTGTTGGCCGAGTTGGGCGTCGAGGTGACGCGATTGGACCCGCACACCTGGCGGCTCTGCGCCGAAAACGTGCAGATACCGGACCCGGAAGAGGATCGCGCCTTGTTTCGGGCCATTCGCGGCTCGATCCTGATCACGGGGCCGCTGCTGGCGCGCCTGGGCTGTGTGGCCGTGCCCGCCCCCGGCGGCGATGTGATCGGGCGCCGGCGCGTCGACACGCACTTCTTGGCCTTCCAAGGCTTGGGCGCGACCGTCGAGGTGGATAATGGCCTTTTTTCCGTCTATAGCGAGCAATTGCGGGGCGCGGACATCCTGTTGGATGAGGCCAGCGTCACGGGGACGGAGAACGCGGTGATGGCCGCGACGTTGGCGCAGGGTACTACGACCATTCGCAACGCCGCGTCGGAGCCGCACGTGCAGGATCTCTGTCAGATGCTCAAGGCGATGGGCGCGCAGATCACCGGCATCGGCACGGACACGCTGGTGGTGGAGGGCGTCGAGCGCCTGGGCGGCGCCGACTTCACCATCAATTCCGATCATATCGAGGTGGGGAGTTACATCGCGCTGGCCGCCGCCACCGGCGGCGAGTTGTTGATCCGCAACGCTGTGCCCCAGCACCTGCGGATGATCCGCAACGCCTTCCGGCGCCTGGGCGTCGAGGTGGAGATCCGGGGCGAGGACGTCTTCGTGCCGGCGGAGCAATCGTTGCAGATCGTGCCGGACATGGGCGGCGCGATTCCCTCGGTCGCCGATGCGCCGTGGCCTGCCTTCCCGGCGGATCTGATGAGCATCGCGCTCGTCCTGGCGACGCAGTGCGAGGGCGTCGTCATCTTCCACGAGAAAATGTTCGAAAGTCGCCTCTTCTTCGTGGATAAGCTCATCCCGATGGGCGCGCGTATCGTCCTGTGCGATCCCCATCGCGCGCTGGTCTACGGCCCCTCGCGCCTGCACGGCGACGAGATGGAAAGCCCCGACATCCGCGCCGGTATGGCGATGCTGATCGCGGCGCTGGCCGCCGAGGGCGCCAGCACCATCTTCAACATCCGTCAGATCGACCGGGGCTACGAGGCCATCGAGAAGAAGCTGCAACCGCTGGGCGCGCGCGTCAGGCGGCTGCAAAACAGTAATTAGCGAGTTTGCGTTTTACGTCCCGTTTCTATACTGCCCGAAATTCTCCAAACTGCCCAAAATATGGAATTCGAAGCAGATCGACCGGGGAAATCGCTCTCGTTGCGCCAGAGCGTCCTTAGCTAAGTTCAAGGCAAACGAAGCTGGGGTTGATGTGGGCGATAAATCGCTTAGCGTGCAACCTCGTGAATCGTAGATGCCTCAGAACTGCTTCGTTTGCCCAAATATCGTGTGACATACAGAGGGAAGGAGGTGTCGCCGCCCCTAGTACATCCGTGGAAAGGCCTCAATCGATCCCCAAATCCAGGCCTGTATCAACTCGACGCGACGGTTGCAATATGACCGCAGGATGTGGCCTTGTAAGGCGACGTAATATATGAATGGCAAGCGTGACGAGGAATTTGCGCGGCAATTGGTGCGACGCTTAAAAGCGGGTGAACCAGAAGCTGTGGAGATCTTGGTTCAGCGCTACGCCGATGACGTCTACCGCTTCGTCTTCAATCGCGTAGGCGGCTCGGCGCAGGATGCTGAGGATGTCGTCCAAGAGACCTTCATCGCCGCGTTAGATGCTATCGATAATTTTAAGGGAGATAGCAAGCTGAGCACGTGGCTCTTTAGCATCGCCTCGCACAAAGCGATAGATCATCAGCGCTGGTTTGCGCGGCGCCCTGAAGTGGATCTGCAAGATAAGACCTTCTTTTTATCGGGGGATGATCCTTTGCCATCACAGGCCTTTGCGCGCTTTGAAGTGCGCCAAGCAGTGCGCAAAACTTTGCTCCAGCTTCCGTCGCATTATCGGACGGCGTTGGTCCTCAAATATGTGGAGGAGATGACGGTCGCCGAGATGACGAAGGTGATGGAGCGGAGTGAGAAGAGCATCGAATCGATTTTAGTGCGCGCCCGGCGTTTATTGGCGAGGTTGTTTGAGGGACGATATGGCGAAGAATGAAGAACAGGTCGAGCAGGTGCTGCGCGCACTGGCCCAGGACGATGTCCGAGCCGGTGATGCATTCAAGCGCCACTTGATCGCGACCCTTCAAGCGCATCAGCAGCGGACGCCGTTCGAGCGGTTCTGGCATCGCCTGATGCGTCCGCTTCGTCAACGCTGGATGGTGCAGTGGGGCCTTGTCGCCGCGATGATGATCGTGATCTGCGTGGGCATCGTGCTGATGGCGACGCCATCTCGCTATATCGTGTTGGATGTGTTGCACGGCCAGGCCGAGGTCACGCGCTCCAGTCCGATCATTCCGTGGCGGGAAGAAACGACCTCCGGCGCAGCAGGCGGGCGGAGCATCTCCGTCGCCGAGGGCGGCCACGTCCAGGTGGATGATGAGAGCACGGCGGTGCTGACCTTCGATGGCAGCGAGGTGACGCTCTCCCCCGGTACGCAGATGACGGTCACGCAGGCGCGCCCCCGCTCGGTGTGGCAACCTCCGTCGGTGCGGATGCGGGTGCGCACGGGCGAGGTCTACGCGCGCGTCCAATCCCTGCGAACCCGCAAAGGGCGGTTTGAGGTCGATATGCCTGCCGCGTTGGTCAGCGTGCGCGGCACCGTCTTCCGCGCGCGGGTGATTTCCCCCAGCCATACCTACGTCGCCACGGAGGAGGGCGTCGTCGCCGTCACCCTCAATGATCCCGCCCAAGATTATCCCTCGGTCGATGTCCCCGCCGGCTACGAGGTCGATGCGAGGGTGGGGCAGCCCCTCGTCGTTCAGCCGGTGGGCGCGCGCCCGACAACATCGGAACTGGCGACCTCGACCGTCTCCTCTGTGACGCCGGACACCCCGACGGATACACCGCTCTCTTCGCCTGAATCAATGACCGTAACGCGCGTGCCGTCGCCGACCGATGCATCGTCGCCCACCAGCAGTGCGACAGAGACGCCCACATCAACCTCGGCGCTCACCGGCACGACCCCCACGCCCTCTTTGGCTGATGACGCTGACCTGGGGGTGGATGTCTTATTAGAGAATTCCGATGCCATTGGGGCCGGGCAACACCTCCGATATGCGATTGTGGTGACGAATTGGGGTCCGGCGACTGCCGAGAACGTGATGGTGACCCAGACGCTACCCCCAGCAATGCGCTTCATCAGCGCGACGCTGCCGCCGGATCGTCGCACGCCGGCGTTGGTCTGGTCGTTGGGATCGTTGGGAGATGACCAAACGCGCGTGCTTGATGTCGAAGTCTATGTCTATCGATGGGCCACCGGCGAAGTTACGATGACGGCGGAGATCGCCGCTGATCACTCCGATGGCAATGCGCGGAACAACCTTGTCCGCGTGAGAACTGCTACGACGAAGGCGGCGGATCTCTCGATCACGGCGACAGTTCATCCTCAACAGGTGAGCGTTGGCGATGTCGTGACCGCTACATTGCGTTATGCGAATCGCGGCCCGGCCCGTGCGGAAGATGTGAAAGTGCAGGCGGAGCTTTCCCCTCACATGCGATTTGGCGGCGTGGTCGAGCGGGGCGCGGCGACCTTGATTCCCTCCTCGGTGCGGGAGGTGCCGGAGGGAACGATCATCGTGGGCGATGCCGGCGGTCCTCGGTGGGATGTTGGTAGTATGGAGGTTGGGGATGAAGGGCAGATCGTTTTCACCGCGACGGTGCAGGAGGAAGCCCTGGGGACCTTGATCAACACGTTCTCCGTTGTCGGTTACACATTTGATGAGCACAAGGAGAATGACAAGCAAGTGGTTGAGTTGTCAGCGTTGCGCGAAGCCGATCTGGCAATCTCGCGCACGATGACGGCGGGTGGCGGCGCTGTCCAGGCTGGCGACGTGATCACCACCACACTGCACTACGTAAATCGCGGCCCATGGGAGGCTCAACGGGTGACGATCACCGATGCACTGCCTGAT
Organism: Chloroflexota bacterium; assembly: GCA_009908585.1. Classification (GTDB taxonomy): domain Bacteria; phylum Chloroflexota; class Anaerolineae; order B4-G1; family SLSP01; genus JAAAOZ01. Next base: position 235 of record JAAAOZ010000204.1, on the reverse strand, counting down.
GGCGTGACCTTCGGCGGGTTGGTAAGGGCTTCATCTGACATAAACTGGTCCTTAACTTCGGAGGAACAACATATCACGTGGTCGGCTGCCGCTTTACCAGCGGATGCTCACGGGACATTGGTCTTCACGGCGACGGTGGGGTTTGATGCGCCGAGCGAATTAGTCCATCAAGCGCACATCGCCAGCGCGATGTGGGATCGGACGCCGGACAACAACGAGATGACACACACGACCG
>JAAAOZ010000317.1 GCA_009908585.1 Chloroflexota bacterium | reverse complement strand
CGCCGTCCGTCAGCACCAACTCGCCGGTTTGGACGTAGGACGCGACCTCGGCGAGCGCTGCCTCGCCTTCCTCCGGCGTCTTGCTCCCCAGATCGACACCCAGTGCATAGATGTTGGGGTAGATCTGCCCGCGATAGAGGCGCTGCATCCGCTGCGCGAAGACCCACCCGCAGAAGAGCGTCGCTGCGGCGAGCAGGATCATCAGCACCACCATGGCACTGATCAGCACACCATGGCGCACGCGCTTAGGTGCATCTGCGGATATGGATCGGGCATTAGGGGCGGCCATGTTCCTCTGTGCTCCTTCTCATTCGTTTGCCTGGTTTCATCTCTTAAACGCGCGCCGGGGGAAAAATGTTCCGCAGCGGCGTTCGTGTGGTGGATGTATCTTCTTCTACCTCAAAGTATATCATAATCCTCACTTTTCGGTCACGGATATATTTCCTATCTTTTCTGAGGTGGTTCAGAAATAGGTTGACACTTTTGTGTATCCATCCTTCTTCTACGGGCACTGAAGTACCCTGGAAAGGCCTCCTTGGCCCTCCTTGGCCCTCCTTGGCCCTCCTTGGCCCTCCTTGGCCCTAAGGCCCAATGGCCGAGGGAAGGCCCAATGGCCGAGGGGGCGGCGAACCGTCTGCCTTCGCAGACGGCCTATCGCATCCTCGAAGGAGGATGCCCGGCGCGCAGCGTCTCTCGAAGGGACTTCCGTAGGTCAGTAGACCTACGGGTCTACGATAGTCGCTGACAGAGTGTAAACCTAATTATCCTGGAAAATGAACCATCCCTCTTTTCTCTCCGCATTTCGAGAGAAACTGGTGACAAAAAGGATCATCTGTGCTACACTGGAGACAGGGACGATTTTGACGGAATTTATGATCAATGGAAAGGAGGATTGCCATGCGGACCATACGATCTTTTATCTATACGCTTAAGCCATACGAGCGGGGCATCCAGGAGATTCTGGGGCGATATTCCGGGTTTGTGATGCCTGGCCTGGGCATTCAGATTCCGGTTATCAGTGTGGTGCGCGTGCGGGATATTCGCGAGCACACGATGGACATCCCGCCGCAACCGGTCATCACGAAGGATAACGTTGAGATCCGCGTCGATGGGGTGATGTGGGTGCGACCTAAATCTGATGAGGAGTCCATCAAGCGGACGTTCTACAACATCGATACGTGGAAGCAGGCGATTGTACGTTTGGCGATGACGAACCTACGTCAGGAGTTCGGCGATTTGACGTTAGATGAGAGTTTGGTCGCTCGGGAGAAGATCGCCAATAATCTCCAGGCGGTGCTCAATCAGTATGCGGCTGATTGGGGCTTGATCGTCAGCAAGGTCGAGATCATGCTTATCGATCCACCGGAGGACATCAAGATCGCGAGTACGAGGCCGCCGAGCAGCAGAAATTGGCCGCCATCCAGCGCGCAGAGGGTGAGCGCGAGGCGATGATCCGCAAGTCGGAGGGGGAGCGTGAGGCCGCCATCCAAGTGGCCGAGGGGCGCGCGGAAGCCATTCGCTTGGTCAACGAGGCCGCTGAGACCTATTTCAAGGGGAACGCACAGGTGCTGCGTCAAATCGAGATGACCGAGTCGGCGCTCAGTCAGAACGCGAAGGTGGTCCTCACCGAGCATGGCATCAGCCCGACGCTGCTGCTGGGGGAATTGCCTATCAAGTAGAGAGAGGCTAGGGCCATCAGACACGGCTGGGATGCGAGAACATACCTCGTGGCTCGGATGGCCCGGTGGGAATTCGAAGTAAATTGAGGGATGGTTCAAGAGATAGCAGAAATCGGTCTACGCTTTTATTTTGCGCAGAAGGTCCTTTTGTTTGAAAATAAATGCCTGGCGAATATCTTGGCTCTCCTGTGGCCCTCCTGTGGCCCTAAGGCCCCATGGCCGAGGGAAGGCCCCATGGCCGAGGGAACCGCCGGGCCTGGGACAACGCGAAAAAAGTGTCAATCTATCTGTGACCCATCCCTAAATTGACTGGGAAAAGCGCTCTGGGGGCCCCGGAGCGCTCTTAGGTAGTTCCAGACAATAAAACCTCCCAAACCTGATGCTTTTCCCTCGGAACCCCCTTGTGTTTGGGAGACTTATTTTCTTGGAACGGCCTTAACCAAGTTCAAGGCAAACGAAGTTGGGGTTGATGCGGGTCCCGAACTGCCTATCGCGCAACCTCCTTGTGTATCTCAGACATCTTGGAATTGCTTCGTTTGCCCCCGGTCGAATTTGTTTGACAAGCCATTTCTCTATGATATAATCCCTCCCGCTGTTGTGAGAAGTCAATTACATCAACTAAATCGGCCGCTATTTCTAGATATGTATGCTGAGGAGTGAAGCGTAAGTAGCTTACCTATTGTGGCATCTCAACGGACAAGTGATTCAATCCTTAGCCTAAACGCCGCCCGCGATCGACATGCCGAAACGCTGGCGGCGGTGTTGCATGTACCTAACCTTTGATGAAAAAAGTGGAGAAGTGCTCTGAGCGATGTTTTAAGGAGGCACGATTCAATGAAGCGGAGACGAAAATTCTTAAGCGCATTGTTATGTTTGGCGCTATCTGTTATGATAGCCTCGCCGGTGCTAGCCACGGAGAGGAGGCATCCTACTCTCCAGGAACCTGGGACTAATCTCCTGCAGAATCCAGGTTTTGAGGGGATCGGCAGACCCACCAATAATTCCACGCCCAATCCTGATAACTGGACGCGCGACACCTTCAACGGCATCCCCTACAGTGAGATTTTTACCCCAGAGGGATGGGTGACGTGGTGGCAGGAGGGGGAATTTAAGCGACCTGAGTGTAAAGTGGTTCCCAACGAGCATCCCTTTAACGCGGAGCCGGTGCGCATCCACGAGGGATATTACAGCGGCATGTGCTTCACCTTCTTCGGGAAGCAAAATGCTGGCTATTTCCAGGTCGTGCGGAATATTCCGCCTGGATCGGTGGTGGAAGGATCATTCTACGCGCACGCTTGGGCCTGTGGCGATGATGAGCACAATGCCCGATCATGTGCAGAACCTCATTCTTTCTACTTTCAGGTGGGCATTGACCCGAACGGGGGGACAGATCCCTTCTCCAGCAATATCGTCTGGAGCAATCCCACTTACCATTACGACACGTTTGGCTTAGTCGGCCCGGTACAGGCGACCGTGGGAGAAGCGGGCGCGGCGACGTTGTTCACCCGTGCTTATGGTAAGTGGGAATTGAAGCACAACGACGCCTATATGGACGACGCGAGCCTCAAGCTCATCTCAACGGGCGAGACGCCCCCGCCGACCTCCGAAGCGCCGCCGACGCCGCAATTTACGCCCACGCCGCGACCCGATGGTGCGGTGGTGCATATTGTTGAGTCTGGCGATACGCTCTTCGGCATCGCGTTGGCTTACAATGTGGACGTCGATGAGTTGCGGCGGCTCAATGCGGGTACGCTCGGCCCCAACGATCTACTCTCCATCGGACAGGAGGTTATCATCTCTGGGAGTCCCAGCACCGTTGACCCGACGCCCACGCCGACGCCCACGCCGGATCAAGGGGCGGAACCCACCGAGCCGGCAGCGACCGAGAATCCACCGGACACCCAACCCGGCGCGGGCGAACAGACAACGCCGGCTGCGCCAACTGGAGATAAGGCTTCGCTTTGCGTCTTGGCGTTCCAAGATGTGAACGGTGATGCTTTCTATCAGCCTGAAGAGGGCGAGATGGCGTTGCCGAACGCGGAATTCAACCTGTTGGGCACGGCCGGCCCGGTCGATACATACACGACAGATGGCATCAGTGAGCCGTACTGTTTCGAGAATCTCGAACCGGGGAACTATATTCTTCGGCATAGTGGGCCAGCCGGCTATAAGACTGACATCGGGCCGTGGAATGTGGCGCTGGGCGCCGGACAGTCATCCTCGGTCAATATCGGCTACGTGCGCGATGAGACAGCTTCATCAGGTGCGGAGCCGACGCCCAATCCAAATGCCTCGTCGGAGGGGGAAGAAACGCCGTCCCCCGTCGAGGGGGAGGCTGCGACAGCGGGCATGACCCAAATGCTCAATACCGTGCTGCGCGTCGCTGGCATCGTCGTCTTGCTCCTGGCGATTGGATTAGGGGGGTTGTTTTTCTTCTCCCGCCGCTCGATCTAAAACGTCAACCTCCAAGCTTGTAGATAGAGAAAAGCCCCGGTCAACGCCGGGGCTTTTCCTACAGATTGAGGCGACTTCTTTGCAAGTCGCGATGTCACTGGCTCTACCCCCTCAAGGTAGATCATCCCGCCAGCGCAAATCCGACCAGCGTTCCCGCAAGAGGGCCATCTCTTCCTCCTCCTCAAAATCGTAGACTACCTCGACGGCCAAAGGATCAGTGTGGGTCACCTCCAATTCGACGCCGCAGGCGGGGCAAAAGATGCGATCCCCTGGCGCGAGGTTGTCCCTCTCCCGGAGTGAGGCAGGACATTCGGGACATTGCATCGACTGGCCTCCTTAACGTGGCTATTGACAAGCGAGTAGCGCTGTTGCATTTGCAATTCGATCCTTTACAGGTTTAGATTGTATTCACTATAACGAAGCTCATAAGAATGTCAAATCTTTGACTTTTTGATTGACTGTGATAAGATGGAGCTATGTTTATCTTCTTTAATATCTGGAAACAAGGATCGCCCTTAGCCTTTATGCTGTGCAAGGAGTATATAAGAGTATGTTCGGGCTAATGACATGCTTATGCAGACAAATTTATTCATACTGGGCGACTGTCTTAAGTCGTCCGCAATTTTTATTACGGAGAAGATGTAATGAATGCAAAACTCATTCTGAGAATTCTGGGGTTATTAGTTTTTGGGTCCATC
>JAAAOZ010000301.1 GCA_009908585.1 Chloroflexota bacterium | reverse complement strand
GCTGCAGCGCATCTACGGCACGGCCTGGGAGACGCCCAAGGAACTGCGCAAATACCTGCAATGGCGGGAAGAGGTCAAGAAGCGCGATCACCGGCGCTTGGTCAAGGATCTCGATCTGCTCTCCTTCCACGAGGAGGCGGGGCCAGGGCTGGCCTATTGGCATCCCAAGGGCGCGATGATCCGCAAGATCATCGAGGATTTCTGGCGCGATAAGCACATGGAGGGCGGTTACGACTTCGCCTACACGCCGCATATCGGCAAGGCATGGCTCTGGGAGACCTCCGGCCACTTGGATTTCTACCAGGAAAGTATGTATGCGCCGATGGACGTGGACGGCCAGGAGTACTATCTCAAGCCGATGAACTGCCCCTTCCATATTTTGATCTACAAGACCTCCCTCCGCTCGTATCGTGATTTGCCGCTCCGCTGGGCCGAGTTGGGCACGGTCTACCGCTACGAGAAGAGCGGCGTGCTCCACGGGCTGTTGCGCGTGCGCGGCTTCACACAGGATGATGCGCACATCATCTGCACGCCGGAGCAGATCGAGGGCGAGGTGTTGCGCGTGCTGCGCTTCTCGTTGGAGATGCTGCGCGCCTTCGGTTTTGAGGAGTTCGAGGCCTTCCTGGCGACGCGGCCTGAGAAGGCGGCGGGCGAGCCGGCGCGCTGGGAGCAGGCGCAGGCGGCGCTGAAGCGCGCCATCGACATCGAAGGGTTGGATTATGAGGTCGATGAGGGCGGCGGCGCGTTCTACGGCCCCAAGATCGATCTGAAGATCAAGGATGCGCTGGGGCGTTCGTGGCAGTTGACGACGATTCAATTCGACTTCAACCTGCCGGAGCGCTTCGATATGACCTACGTGGGCGAGGATGGCGACGAGCATCGCCCCTACATGGTGCATCGCGCGCTGTTGGGATCGCTGGAACGCTTCTTCGGCATCCTGGTCGAGCACTACGCCGGGGCGTTCCCCGTCTGGCTCGCGCCGGAGCAGGTGCGCTTGATCCCGATCACGGACGGCCACATCCCCTACGCGCGGGAGGTGGAGGATCAACTCCGCGCCGCGCACCTCCGCGCCAACGTCGATGTCTCGTCGAATCGGATGGGCGCCAAGATCCGCGACGCTCAGTTGCAGAAAGTGCCCTACATGCTCATCGTTGGGGATCGCGAGGCCGAGGCCGGCACGGTCGCCGTTCGATTGCGCAGCGAAAAGCGCCTCGGCGCGATGCCGGTCGCGGAGTTCATCGAGCTGGCGCAAAAGGCGGTCAAGCAACGTGCGCTGGAATAGCGCTTGATTGCGTTGTTGGAGCTACCAGCCCTTCCGAGGGGTAAAACCTTCGGAAGGGCGATTTATTGTGGGGCTTTTGACTATTCGACTCCACGACTAAAGACTATTTGACTAAGTGAGCAAGGACTATCAGACTATTGTAAGGGAGTTTTGATGAATACGTTGGATTGTTTCGGTTGTATCTGTTTAGCTTGCGAGTATAATGACGTCGTATGAAAACTGAACGCTTACAAAAGATTTTAGCTCGCGCGGGCTACGGCTCGCGCCGAACCTGTGAGGATATGATCGCCGCCGGACGGGTGGCGGTGGATGGCAAACGGGCGCAGTTGGGCGATAAGGCCGATCCTGAGACGCAGCGCATCACGTTGGACGGCAATCCGATCCGCACGCCCCGCGATTACGTCTACATCAAGCTGCACAAACCGCGCGGCATCATCTCCACGGCGGATGATCCCCACGGACGCAAAACGGTGGTGGACTTCATCGATGATCTGCCCCACCGGCTCTATCCCGTCGGGCGCTTGGATTCCGCCAGCGAGGGGCTGATTCTACTGACGAACGACGGCGCGCTGACGCATCGCCTTACCCATCCGAGCTACGAACATCCGCGCGTCTATCGCGTGCTGGTCAGCGGCGATCCCTCCAAGGCCACGCTCACACGATGGCGGCGCGGCATCGCGCTGGACGGGCAGCGCACGCGCTTGGATCAAGTGGCCGTCGAACGGCGCGTGGAGCGGGGCGCCTGGCTGCGCCTCACCGTCCACGAGGGGCGCAAACACCTCGTGCGCCGGATGGTGGCCGCGTCGGGGCATCCCGCCCTGCGACTGATCCGCATCCAGATGGGGCCGATCCGCCTGGGCGATCTCAAGCCCAATGAGTGGCGTCACCTGACCAAGGAAGAGGTGCGCCGCTTGCATCGGGAACTCGATCTGGCAAGAGGCGAGTAGCAAGGGGCAGGGGGCAAGTTATCCCATTCCCTTACTCCATACTCCCGTACTCCCCTAAAAGGATTATCTGATTTGTTTCTAGGAGACGTAAATAGAATGAATTCTTCTACGATTGCGATTGATGGGCCGGCGGCTTCTGGCAAGAGTACCATCGGCTATCATCTGGCGAAGGAACTCGCCTATCTCTATTTGGATACCGGCGTGCTCTATCGCGCGGTCACGTGGGCGGCGCTGAACCGCCACATCCCCATCGAGGATGAGGAGGCCGTCACGGCGTTGGCGAGCAAGCTCAAGATCGAGGTCAAGTCGCCTCAGATCGAGGATGGCCGCCAATACACCGTCCAAATCGCGGAGCAGGACATCACCTGGGCGATTCGCAGCCCGGAGGTGAACGACGCCGTCTCGCCTGTCTCCGTTTATCCCGGCGTGCGCGAGGCGCTCACCCAGCGCATGCGCGAAATTGCTGCCAAGGGACAGGTGGTGATGGTCGGGCGCGACATCGGCACCGTGGTGCTCCCCGATGCCGATCTCAAGCTCTACATCGTCGCCTCCGTCGAGGAGCGCGCCCACCGGCGTCATCTGGAGATGAAGGCGCGCGGCTCTGCTTCGACCTATGATGAGGTGTTGGCCAATCTCCAGCAGCGGGATCGTATCGATAGCAATCGGAGCGCCGCGCCGCTCAAGGCGGCGGAGGATGCTGTCATCATCGACACCACCACGCTCACGATTGACAATATGTTGCAGACGGTAGATCAATTAGTCGAAACCGTCGTCGCGTAAGGCGCAGACTTCGAACTTCCGAAGTCTCTACCCACATCAACTCATCAAACCCAAGAGGAGACGAAATATGACCGAAACAACGTATGATCTGGCTATCTTAGGCGCTGGGCCGGGCGGCTACGTCGCGGCGATCCGCGCCGCCCAACTGGGATTGAGCGCCGTAGTGATCGAACGCGAGCATTTGGGAGGCGTCTGCCTCAACTGGGGCTGCATCCCCACCAAGGCGCTGCTGCGCAACGCGGAGGTCGCGCGCTTGGTGCAGGGCGGCGGGCGCGAGTTCGGCTTTGAGGTGGACGAGGTGCGCTTGGACTTCGGCGCGGCCATCGACCGCAGTCGCAAGGTCTCCGGACGCCTCGTCAAAGGCATCGAGCTGCTGCTGAAGAAGAATGATGTCGAGGTGATCTGGGGCGCCGGTAAATTGACCGATGCCCATACCATCGAGGTGGCGCTTTCAGATTCTGATGAGGGCGACACGCAGACCGTCACAGCCGAGCACATCATCATCGCCACGGGCGCGCGCGCTCGCTCGATCCCCGGCGTGGAGATCGACGGCGAGCGCGTGCTCTCCGCCCGCGAGGCGTTGGAGCGACGCGAGGCGCCCGCCTCGGCCATCGTCATCGGCGCCGGCCCGATGCGCGTTCACGTCAGCAGCGAGGATAAAGAGGGCAACAAGACAACCGACACATTGGAGGCCGAAATTGCCTTGGTCGCCATCGGCGTCCGGCCCAACAGCGAGAACCTGGGTCTGGAGGCGGTCGGCATCGAGACGGATCGCGGCTGGATTCAGGTCGATGATCGGATGCACACCGCCGTGTCCAACATCTACGCGATTGGCGATGTGAATGGACGTATGCCGCTGGCGCACGTGGCGTCCGATCAGGGCATCTTGGCGGTGGAGACGATCGCGGGGCGGGAGACTGCGCCGTTCGACGTCCATCGCATCCCGCGCGGAACCTACACCACGCCGCAGGTGGCCTCCTTCGGCCTGACCGAGGCGCAGGCCAAGGAGCAAGGCCACGACGTGCACGTGGGCCAATTTTCGTTCATGGCCAACGGCAAGGCGCTGGGATTAGGCGAGAATCGCGGCTTCGTGAAGATCGTCGCGGACGACGTGACCCACGAGATTTTGGGCGCCGTCATCGTCGGGCCGGAAGCGACGGAACTGCTGCCGGAGCTGGTGCTGGCGGCCAACGCCGAACTGACGCCGGAGGAGATCGCGCGCACGGTGCACGCTCACCCGACGCTCAACGAGGTCGTGATGGAGGCCGCGCACGATGTCTTCGGCCATACCATTCACGGTACGTAATTTTTTAGCAAAAGTACATTGGAAACCCTTGCGAAGGTTCTCGGAAGCCCTGGTAACCAGCTTGACCTGCTCGCTGCGCCTAATACGTGCTGTTTGAGGTCCCTTGCGCAACCTTCGCAAGGGTAAACTGAAGGTTTTCCCCGATGGCAAACTCACAAACTGCGACATTTTCTTCCGCTCGCGCGATGCCCCCATATTGGGCCGTACACTTCGAGGTGGCGCATCCGCCCGCGCCGGGCGCCTTTATGCTGGCCGATCTCGGCGGGCCGCTGCGAGAGCCGCTCTTCCCGGCGATCATCGAGGCGCGGGGCTTCGCGGCGATGGTAGCGCCCGGCCATCCCGCGACGCGACTGCTCCCCGGCGCGGAGGTCGATATGCTCGGCCCGCTGGGGCGCGGCTTCCACATCGATGAGCTGACCGCGCGCCTGCTGTTGATCGCCGAGGCCGAGCATCTGCCGGCGCTGCTCCCGCTGTTGGACGCCGCGCCCTCGGTCACCTTGGTCGTCGAGGCGGCGACGCGC
>JAAAOZ010000488.1 GCA_009908585.1 Chloroflexota bacterium | reverse complement strand
GCGCGGCGTGGCCGAAGCGGTCGGCGAGGCGTTGCGCGCTGCCAACGCCGAGGTCGATGTTCTGCGCCCCAAGGAGGTTCGCGCCCTCGATGCTTACGACGCCGTGATCGTGGGGATGTCGGTGCACGCGGGGAAATTGCCGCGCACGATTCGCAAGTTCGTCAAGCGACATCATCACGCGCTGGCGCAGCGGCCGGTGGCCTACTTTCTCGTCAGCTTGACGATGGCGGAGGATACGCCGGAAAATCGCAAGCGGGCGCTGGCCTACTTAGATCCGCTGCGCGAGGCGGCGCCGCAGGTTCACCCCGTCTCGACCGGGCTGTTCGCCGGCGCGGTCTTGGCGGAGGGCGAGGACTTCGACCGGCTCTTCCCGCTGACCAAAATTCCCGTCAAGGCGATGGCGGAGGATACGCCGGATCACCGAGATTGGGAGGCGATCCGCGCGTGGGCGATGGAGGTCGCGCCTGAGTTGATGTCGTAGCTCTGATTCCACAAACATAGCCCGCCGATTCGAAGCATCAAAATCGGCGGGCTTTTTTCATGCCTGGGCCAGCGTCGCCCCCTGCGGTGGCGGTTCCGTTATCCGTGAAATCAGGCCTCAAATCAGAAAGGTAACCCTCCCTGAAGGAAGGAGAAAGCGAGCACCAACACCAGAATCAACGTCAGGGTGGCAAGCATTAAACGACGGGCGTAAATCCTGTACATATCACTCCTTTCGCATGGCGGCACAAGCGCCGCTCACGCCATCTTGTAACTCTCAGAATAAATCTTCTCGCGGGTAAGTTCAAAAGCATGGTCGCGACTGATCTCATGCATATCCTTATGGGAAACCGATAGCTCCACCAGGGAGTTTTCTACCAACTCGATCATAGGTAAGGGACCGCATATAAAGTAGACACACTTATGAGCAGGGCAGGCAAGATTACGTTCTATCACATCCTTGGTAATATATCCCTCCTCGCACTCCCAATCCTCTGAGGGGTTCTCCAAAACGTGGATGATCTCCAGGTTCAAGCGTTCTTGGAGAGCTTCTAGCTCCTCCCGGAAGATGACTTCCTCCCAACTCCGGTTGCCATAAAAGAATTGCAGTTGACGCTCGTCCTCGCGGTCGGCAAGCGTGCGCAACATGCTCATAACCGGCGCGGAACCGATGCCGCCCGCGATGAAGACGTGATTCTTCTCCGAGTGACGTTCGAGATCAAAGGTGCCGTACGGCCCATCGACGTAAGCCTTGGCGCCGGGGGAAATGCTCCCAATGGTGGAGGTAAAATCGCCCAACTCCTTGATCCCAAAGACAAGCCGCTCAGGATGCTCGGCGCTGGAGGCGTAGGAGAAAGGGTGCTCTTCGATGCGGAAGGGGGAGTGACCGATGCTCAACCACGCCACCTGCCCGGCGCGGAATGGAACGCCGGGATGTCCCACCGGCTCGAGCACCAAACTCCACGTCTCGCCGCGCTCCCTGATGACCTCCACGACCTCGTAGGGCCGTTGCAGCAATTGCCACGGCTTGACCACACGGATGTAGAGGATCATTACGGTCCAGATCAGGCCCATCACGATCCACAGCCATCGTTGGAGCGGTATAGACGTGTAATAATTCACATTGAAGATGTGGTAGAGCGCGAGTGCAACGACGCCGACGGAGAGGAGATCATGGAGCAGCCGCCAGGCCTCGTAGGATAGGCCCAAGGCCAAACGCTTGGCCGAAGAGATGACGAGCACAATCAGCAACACAGTGGCGGCGGCGGCGGCGCGAGCGCGCCATGGCGCGGTGAAGATGTTGAGAAGTAACAGCGTGTAAGGGTTTTGAATAAAGAGGATCACGGGATGCGCGAGCGTCAGGATAAAAGCCACGATGGAGAGCCGGTGGTGAAAGTCATAGAGGACATCCATCGGGAAAGCCTCGCTCATCAGCGGTAGGCGGCCGGTGGGGATAAACTGCAAGCCCATCAGCGCCAGCCCCGCAAAGCCCAGACTCACGGAAAGCTCGCGCCAAAAAGTGCGCCCCGCCGGACGCGGAGCGAGCAGCAGGATCAAGAGCGGTGCGAAGATGAGGACGAAGTAAATCGCAATCCATAACCGTCGTTCCATTCGTTGCTTTTGCATAAGGGGCATTCCTTTCTTATCTACACTAGTAACTGAATCAGACAACTGAATTCAACTAGATTGGTGAGCTTAACTAGAAGAACCGTAGTGAGTATAGCGGCGCAAATAGAGACGCGGATGAGATTTAGGGAAGCTTTTCGGCAACTTATTCTACACCTAACTCGGAGCAGATTTTGAGCTTTATGAAGGGTAGTGTATACTGAATAAGTGATTATGCAAGCTGTTTGATGTGCAATCCTAAAATAGGCTCAATCTCGATACCTGACGAGGGCGAACCATCACCAAAAAAGTACTATCCACCAAATTCTTGCTAATTGTACAAGGACTTGACTGGGTAGGCCTAAGGAGGCACTATTATGAAATGGTCTACAATTCTGACGTTAGGTCTGATTTTGCTGGCCTTGACCGGATTGGTGATCTGGGGGTATCAATTCTTTGTTGCCCCACAACCCATCCAAGCCATCACCGAAAAATGGGAGCAGGCCGGGCACGCGGACACCAGCTCCGAATCGTTCGTCCATTGGGATGAGGATGATCCGCCAGAGGTGCCGGCAAGCTGCGCCAAATGTCATAGCCTCTACGGCTACCTAGATTTCCTGGGCGCGGATGGCACAGCCGCAGGGCAGGTAGACGGGCCGGCACGGGTTGGCTCCGTGCTCTATTGCAACACCTGTCACAACACCTCCGCGCACGAGTGGACCACGGTCGAATTCCCCTCCGGGATCGAGGTGGAAGAGCCGTCCGGCAACTCGGACTGTATGCAGTGTCACCAAGGTCGACAGGCCACGACGACGGTCAACGAGGCCATCGCCGGCCTGGATCTCGATACCGTCTCCGAGGCTCTGGGCTTCATCAACGTTCACTACGCCATCGCGGCGGCGACGCAACTAGGCGATGAGGCTCAAATCGGCTATCAATACGCCGAAAAATCCTACGTCGGGCGCTATGAGCACGCGGAGGATTACAGCACCTGTGTGGAGTGCCACGATCCGCATAGCACATCGATCAATCCCGACACATGCAGCCCCTGCCACCTCAATGTCGTGGACAACGACGACCTCCGCGACATTCGCCAAGATCCGGTGGATTACGATGGCGATGGCGACACGGACGAACCCATCGCGGATGAGATTGCCAAGCTTCACGAATCACTCTACGCTGCGTTGCAGGACTACGCCGCCACGGTGATCGGCACGCCTATCGTTTATGATGGAAGCGCCTTCCCCTACTACTTCATCGACTTGAACGCCAACGGCGTCGCCGACAGCGATGAGGTGAACTACGGCAATCGTTACGTCACCTGGACGCCGCGCCTGGTGCGCACGGTCTACAATTACAACTACGTCCTCGGCGATCACGGCGCTTATGCGCACAACCCCCGCTATGTCCTCCAACTCCTGTACGACGGCCTGGAAGATTTGGCTGAGGCCGGCGCGGCTGCACCTGAGATCGAACGCTACACCCGGCCCTGATCGCCGAGCGCAGAGAGTATCACGTGCAAGGTAAGACCAACTTTATTATTGCGGGATCGCTGATCGTCGTGGCCGTGCTGTACCTCCTCATCAGCAGCACGGGCGATGCGGCGCACTATTTCCTCACCGTTGAGGAGGTGCACCAACTCGATGCTACCGAGCGGCAGCGCGACCTCACCGTCTCCGGCGCCGTGCTGGGCGAGAGCATCGAGCATGATGATCTGGGCGCGATGCTCACCTTTACCATCGTCCAGATACCGGGCGATCCCCGCGAGGTCGAGCGGGCCGGGGGCCTGGAGCAGGTGATCCGCGCGGCCCTGCGCAATCCCACGGCCCCCACGCTCGATGTCGTTTACCACGGCAGCAAGCCCGATATGCTCCGCCACGAAGCGCAAGCCATTCTCTATGGCCGGATGGGCGAGGACAGGCGCTTTCGCGCCGACGAACTTCGCCTCAAATGTCCCTCCCGCTACGAAGAGGCGCTCCCCGAACAAGCGACGGAGTAATGCTGAGCGAAATCGGCGCTGTGCTGCTCACCCTCTCCCTGGCGCTCGCCGGATATGGGGTCGGCGCGGCGCTCTGGGGCATCCGCACGGGCGATAAGCGCTGGGCGCAGAGTGCGCGGCATGCTACCTATGCGCTCGCCGGGCTGATGGGCGCGGCGGTCGCCGCCTTGCTCGCCGCCCTGCTGGGAAATCGCTTCGAGGTGCGCTACGTGGCCCAACACGCCGCCACCTTCCTGCCCTTTTACCTCAAAATCTCGGCGCTCTGGGCCGGACAGCAAGGCTCCCTCCTCTTCTGGGGCTTTCTTCAGGCGATCTTGAGCGCAATTGCGATCCATTGGCCCAAGTCACAGGCGCGCCCTCTCGTGCCGTGGGCCACGGTTCTCCTCAACTTGATCACGGCCTTCTTCGTTGCCATGATCCTCTTCCATTCGAATCCCTTCACCCTGCTGGCCGTCGCTCCGGCGGAAGGCCAAGCGACATCCCGGCATGATCTTCCATCCCCCCGCGCTCTACGTGGGATTCGTGGCGCTGGCCATCCCCTTCGCCTTTGCGATGGCGGCGCTGCTCACCCGCCGGGTCGCCGATTGGCCGCGCGCCCTGCGCCCGTGGATGCTGCTCGCCTGGTTGAGTCTGGGCGCAGGTCTGCTGTTGGGCATGCGCTGGGCCTACGACGTGCTCGGCTGGGGCGGCTACTGGGCCTGGGACCCGGTTGAAAATGCCGGCCTGCTGCCCTGGCTCACCGCGACGGCGCTGCTGCAC
>JAAAOZ010000459.1 GCA_009908585.1 Chloroflexota bacterium | reverse complement strand
TGGCTCACGGAAACGGAACCACGATATCGTTTGCACTGGAATATGACGCGGAAACTGAGCAAACCGCCCAGACGCATAACGCCCTTGCCGTCAACGCCGCCATCCCCGGTACGCCCTGTCACTTCGACCTTGATGAAACCTGATTCCCGTAATAGCCTCTGGACAAGGCGCTCAAAGGCCGATGGCTCCATCTCCAACAGCGTCTCCAGTAATTCATCTCGCCAAGAAGTCTCTTCATCTAACTCAGTTAACTCCGTATCCTCGGATGCCTCGCGCGCCTTTCTAGATTGCTGCTGGACAAAACGTCTCACCTTCCTCGGATCAACGCGAGATACACTTCGCCCCTTGGGGGTAAGCGCCCACACGCCTCGGCTAGAGTTTTCCAAAATCCCATACTTCTTCAAGTACGTTCTCGTCCATCCCAGCCGATATTCGATCTCAGTTTGACCACCGCCCTTCTCCGGCTTATGAAGCACTTCCGTCTGCTCATCGGAGAGATCAGCAATTTCGATGGTCTTGTTATTGATTTCCTCGATAGTGCCGGATTCTCCAAGCTCTTTCAACGCCTGGATCAGCGGATTCATCAGTTCATCAAAGGTAGGAACGTCCACGTCAGCCATCTATCCTCCCTGAGCAGCCCTCACACCACATCGATGTTGTTCTGGCAGTCGTTGGTGCCGTCGGCGGGATCGACGAACTCCCACAGCACGCTGACGCGATCATTCCCTTGAGAGATGGGCGGTGAAACGGTACTCAAGTCAAAATCCGGCGGTGAAAACCGCCCACTTGCATCCGTGTTGCCCGTCGTCATATCTAACTCCTGAGAACTCCCCGATTCGTTCAGGATGATTGTCCGACGCAGCGTGATGCCGCCCGGATCGACGGGATGCGAAACATCCGCATAGGTGCGCAATGTGGACGTAGGACTGATGTTGCCTCCGCCGCTGGCGTTCATCACGTAGCACCCTATGATGGCCCCTCGGACCGGTGTGGCCGTTGGGGAGGGCGTGGACGTGGGAGAAACCTGAGCGTGAGCGGGTAAG
The DNA here is from genome assembly GCA_009908585.1 of Chloroflexota bacterium. Classification (GTDB taxonomy): domain Bacteria; phylum Chloroflexota; class Anaerolineae; order B4-G1; family SLSP01; genus JAAAOZ01. Next base: position 3,812 of record JAAAOZ010000459.1, on the reverse strand, counting down.
ACACCTACCTCCACATCCGGCGACGTCCACTCGCACGGCAACAACATCGAGGTCGCGGCCACGCCGCCGGACGCCAACAGGGCCTTCAGCAACTCTCGGCGGCTCAGTGTGCGTTTCTCATGCTCTTCGAGCGATAGATTTTTTGGGGTGTGACATTCCATAATTTCCTCCTCTCCTGATGAAGGACACTACTGAATTTCCTCAGCAGCACCATAATGACAAAAGATAGTTTATACAATGCAAACCATGCACTCAGGTAATTCCAAAATTTAAAACCTTCCAAACCAGATGCTTTTTCCTTGGAAAATCGCTTGTATTTGGGAGGTTTATTTTCTTGGAATGGCCTCAACCAAAGTCAGTATAACACAGGAAGCCGTCACCGCAATTCCGAGACGATAATCCCCTACCCCGCCCAAGTCATTATACCCGCGATTTTTGCGCGAAGAGAGGCTCCAATCGCCCCGCCAATTTATCCAGTTCAGCGTAGCGGAGTTCATAGGCTGGGACGCGCCGCGCCAAGCGCGCGACCTCGGCCACGCCGTGATCGGGCAGATTACGGGCGTTGACCAAGCACGCCATCAGGCGTAAGCTGGCCTGCGCCTTGGAGAGCGGGCGCACCTCCATCTCAGCCTCGGCATCCGGCGCGTAGTGCGGGAAGAGAATCAAGTGCAGCCGGGCCGTCGTGCGGATCGGAGCCGAGGTGAGCGCCGAGGGCGCGATCAAACGGCCACCGTCATAGGAAAGTATAGCTCCAGAAGCTTCAGCATCCGTATCAGCGACGGCGAGCGCGCGGTGACGGCGCAGCGCCTCCCAGCCGCCCAACTTCACATTCAGGGGACGCGAAAAGCCGCGCATCGTGAGGGTATCGTGCGGCACCAAGACCAACTCATCCGTCAGATAGGAGAGGCCCTGAGAGGCCAGCAGCCACGCGGCCAACGTCGTCTTGCCCGCGCCGATGAGGCCGGGCAGCAGCACGCCACGCTCTCGATCCAACGCCACAGCCGCCGCGTGGAACATCGGGCCGGCGCGCGCGTGCGCCGCGAGGTGGCGCCCGATCTCGCCCAGGAGAAGCTCAGCGACCGCGCCCCGCGATTCGCCGGTGTAGATCAACGCGCCATCACGACACAGCGTGGCGACGCCACGATCATCGAAAGCCAGATGGTAGTGAAGAGGGGGAGCCTCGCCGGTCTCCTCGCTCAACGGGGCGCTGCGACTAGCCATATACCGGAGGAGAAAATCGACCAACGACGCCGCCCGCGCCCCGCGAGCGCTGACATCGATAGCGACGCCGCCTAACGCGATCCGGCGGTGTTGCAGCGGCGGCGCGTCATCCATCCACGAACTCGATGACGCCGTGCTGACGGAACTTCTCCAGCGTCGCCGGCGCCTCCGCCCAGATCCGTTCCTCGGCCTCCGGGAAAGCGGCGATCAGCATCTCGACGATCTCCTGCGCCGTCCGTTCACCATCGCAGAGTTGCCAGATCAAGGAGGCGGTCTGGTTGCAGTATAAAATCTGCGCCTCTTCCGGACTGAACATCAGCAATTCACCATCCATCATCTCCAAGTGATAGCCCGGCTTGCGCAGGGGCTTCTTTTCTGTGTTGTGTGACATATTACCTCCATTTTTTAGGCCAAGGAGCAACGCACTTGAGCCGAAGGAAAGCGCTGCTCATACCATATTATGCCTGGCAACAACCCCAAAAGTGCGTTGTACCTCAAATTTAGAACCACCCTCGGATCAGATGGGCCACCCATCCCAGGATGTGCCAGGGATGGCGCAGCCAGCGGGTCGCGAGGAGCGGCGCCGCGCTGCCCAGGCCATAGTAGAGGCGTAACCACCATTCCGGCGGCGCGAAAGTATCCCGCAGGATGCCCCAGGCGCCCTTCTCTCGCTGCGCCGCTATCGAAGTGCGCGGCCAGCCCTCGAAATCCAGGCCGACGCCGCGGGGCGCCGGGCCAAGGGGGATGGGCGCGGACGCCAACAGTTTCCTCGAGAGCGGCGTGAGGAAGTGTAGCAGCGAGAGCGTGTTGATCACGATGGGGTAGCGCGCGGACAACTGCGCCCAATCGATCTCCGAAGCGAAATGCTCGGCATAACTAACGACGTCCGCCATCCAGATCAGTCGGTTCGCGCCGAAGACGCCGGAAGAGAGCCGCATGTGCTGACACAGATGCCACAACATATCGGCGTGATCCAGAGCGTAGGCCGGCTGACCGTCGATATCGAAGGCCTGAGGCGGCCCGGTCAGGTCGTTCAACGTCATCGAGAGAGGGTACGTTGCCGCGAAGAGATTGTGATGCAGTTCGACACTGAGCACGAACCCGGCCTCATCCAACTGCGCCGCCGCCATGTGTTTATCGGGCAGTTGAGCGCCCTCGGCGGGCGGCGCCGAGAAGCCCATCTCGCGCAGGATGCGCTGCGCCCAGCGCGCCTCTGAGGGCCGGACGAGGAGATCGACGTCGCGCATCGGGCGCAGGCCGGGCGTCGGGTAGACGAGATGCGCCAGGGCCGCGCCCTTGAGCACGCAGACGCTGATTCCCGCCGCGCCGAGGCGCTCCAAGATCAAGCGCAATTCCGCCATCCGCGCCCGATTTGCCAGGCGATGGCGTAACGTCAGGCCGCGCAGCGCGCGTTGTACCTCGGTAGGCGCCGGCGACGACGCGGCCTTGAGGTGCGTGTAGAGCAGCGGAGCAATCCCGTGGGTCTCCGCCTGGTGGGGCAACATCCCCCACGCTCGCGCATCGAGGGCGGCAGCCCGGCGCGTGATGCGTTCGTAGAGCGCGGCGTCGCACGTGATGCGCGAACACAACGCCATCAACCGAAACGCGGCGCGATCCTGCTCTGGTGATGTATCTAGCAAAGCGACTCAGGCTGGCGGTTGATTATCGTCCTCCTTGAGACCGGCGCCCCAGTCTCGCAGGGCCTGGGATTGGGCGTGGAGGTTCTCCGGCGGGGTGTCGTCGGGGATCTCGCAGCCGGCGGCGCTGAAGCTGCGCGGGCCGCCCGCTCGCATGCAGTGCAGCGTGGCGTCATAGACCTCGTCCGGCGTGCCCTGTAACATCACAGCGACGGGATCGAAGTTGCCGCACACCGCCGCCTCCGATCCGAAGGTGTTGGACGCCTCCGCCATGTCGACCATCCAATCGATGTCGATGATGTCAGCGCCGCTCTCCACCATATCCGCCAGGATGCGCGAGGTGTTGCCGCAGATGTGCAACCGCGCCAGCGCGCCCATCTCGTGGACGGCGGCGAAGATCTCGCGCTCGTAGGGAAGCGCGAATGTGCGATACATCCGAGGCGAGACCTGTGAGGCAACGGCATCCCCCAGCCCAATAATATCCGCGCCGGCCTCGATCTGCGCCTTAGCAAAGTCGATCTCCACTTCCAGGCAGCGAGTCAACAACTCCTCGACCCACGCCGGACGGTCATAGACGTCCATCATCAACGCGCTGACGCCGCGCAGATCGGCGGCCTCGGCCAGCGCGCCCTCCACCCACCCCATCACGGGCGCCTCACCGCCGACGGCGTCCTTCATCTCGCGAACGGCGGCGATCCGGTCACGCATCCGCTCGCCCGTGGCGGGATCGGGACGCGGGAGCTTCGCCAGATCGGCGGGATCGCGCAGGAGCGGGGTTTTGCTCACCGGCAAATTATCCTCTGGGAAGATGATCTCAGCGCCGAAGTCCGCGGCCTCCCGGTACGGGTCCGAAATCGCCTGCACGATATCCAGATCGAAGGCCTCGAGCACCGCCAAATTGGCCTCCACCAACACGTGGTGATCCGAATAGTAGCGCGAGAGGGGCTGATCAAT
>JAAAOZ010000371.1 GCA_009908585.1 Chloroflexota bacterium | reverse complement strand
AAACAGATACAAAGAGCAAAGCCTTACAGGCTTATAGATTTAGCCTCCGAAGGAGGCTTCGTTCTCTTAGCCCGGTGCTTCAGCGCCGGGCGATGGATTTCATCTTTTAGCCTGCGATTCATACGCAGGCACAGGTTGAATCTGCTAAATCCGCTGATCATCAACCGCTGGTCGCTTCGCTCTGGACTTTGACCCAGACGGTGCGATGGCGCGGGCCGTCGAACTCGGCCAAGAAGACGCCCTGCCAGCGGCCCATCTGGAGTTGGCCGTTCTGGATGAAGATAAAATGATCGCTGCCGACGAGCACCGATTTGATGTGAGCCGGCGAATTTCCCTCGCCGTGGCGATAGGGCAAATCGTCCGGCACGATCTTGTTCAGCACCATCGCTAAGTCTTTCTCGACGTCGGCGTCCCAATTTTCGTTGAGGACGATGCCGGCGGTGGTGTGCGGGCAATAGACAAAACAGACGCCTTCGGAGACTTGCTGCTCGCGGATGGCGTCTTGGACGCGGTCGGTAATATCGATCAGGTCAACTTTGTTGCGGGTTTGAATTTCGATCTTTTTGAACATTCAGGCTCCTTTCTCAGGGGATATGGCAGATTATGAAAGTGAACCCTTGCGAAGGTTTGTGAGGTAATCTTGGGGTGAAATACTTTCTGGCTCATCAGAGATAGCTTTGGGATGAGTTCTCTCTGCAACCTTCGCAAGGGTAGGTTGACTCACGTCAAAAAATCGCGTAGTTTGCGGCTGCGCCCCGGATGGCGGAGTTTGCGCAGCGCCTTGGATTCGATCTGGCGGATGCGCTCGCGGGTGACATCGAAGGCCTGTCCGACCTCCTCCAGCGTGTGCGCGCGGCCATCCTTGAGGCCGAAGCGCATCTCCAGCACCTCGCGCTCGCGGCTATTCAGTTCGCCAAGGATGCTTTGGAGTTGCTCACGCAGCATCTGGGACGAGGTGGCGTCCATCGGGCCGGGGAGATTTTCGTCCTCGATGAAATCCGCCAGCTCGCTGTTGTCCTCGTTGCCGACGGGCGTCTCCAGCGACATCGGCTCCTGCGAGATGCTGAGGATGTTGCGCACTTTGCCGACGGCGCGGCGCAATTTGCGCTCTAGCAGCGGCGTCAGGTCGCGGTCCCGTTTGCGGGCGTCTTGAATATCCCGGATCTCATCGTTGGAGAGGATGTCCATCTTGAGCGCCAACTCATCCAACGTGGGATCGCGGCCCAACTCCTGCATCATCCGCCGTTGCGTGCGCAGTAGGCGGTTGATCGTCTCGACCATGTGCACGGGGATGCGAATGGTGCGCGCCTGGTCGGCGATGGCCCGGCTGATGGCCTGGCGAATCCACCAGGTGGCGTAGGTGGAGAATTTGTATCCCCGCCGGAAATCGAACTTCTCGACGGCGCGCAGCAGGCCGATGTTGCCCTCCTGGATGAGATCGAGGAAGGAGACGCCGCGCCCGACGTAGCGCTTGGCGATGTTGACGACGAGGCGCAGGTTGGCGCGCACGAGAAGCTGTTGCGCCTCGGCGGCTAGAATCTCCACTTGCTGCCACCAATCGAAGATGTCATCGGGGCTGGGCATCTGCTCTTCGATCTGGGCGGGCGTGGGCCACTCGGCGCCGGTCGCGATCTCGGCGTGGATGTGCTCGACCAGCACCGGCGGGAGGAGGTAGAGGTAGATGGCGCAATCGAGCAGGCGGAGGATCACGGGCCGCCACCGAGGGCTGTCGCCCCAGCGATTTGGCCCCATGTAGGTGTACAACTCCGATTCGACCTCCGAGATGACGACGCGCCGCTGGCGCTTGACCTCCTCCATAAACTCGTTCGCCGTCAGCGTGGTGACGTCGTTCTCTTGGGCGAGGCGCTGACTCTCGTGCCACTCGTCCCGCGCGATCTCGTAGATTTCGATTAGATTGCGTCCGACAGCGTCCGGGTCGATGTCTGTGGCGACCACCTTGCAGATCTTCCCCAACTCCTCGGCGGCCTCGCGAATCAGGCAGATCCACACCTCTTGATAGGGCTTGAGCAAATCGACGCGCCCGATCTCCCGTAGATACATCTTGACGGGATCATCGACCAGATCGGCTAATTTGGCGGGCTGGATCTCATCCTCGTCCTCGTCTTCATCCTCGATTTGACTCAGTTCCAGGGCCGAAGGCTCGTCGCGGAAGATCGCTTCTAAATCTAACCCCAACGTATCATCTTCGTCTTCGTCCTCTTCGTCAATATCCACGTCAAAACCCGCATCAAGGTCTTCGTCGTAGTCCGGATCGAAGTCCGACATATTTTCCTGATCCTCTACCTTTTCTACGCTGGAAGTGGGACGTGCACGCTTGGTGGCTTGCTCAGTTGTCATAGTCTCTCCTTCTTTTTTTGAGAGGGGGTATAGTCCGAAAGGGCCTGCTGGATTCTGCGCTTGCGTAGGGCCAAAGAGTGCATGGCCTCCGCGTATTGTTGGCCGATAACATCCCCTTGATTCTGTGCTTCGATGATCAAGGTGTTGAGTTGCTGGTGCTCCTCGCGCAGGTGGCGCTCGCGGATGCGCAGCACGGTGTAGGCTACGTCCCGCTCAAGTTGCTCTATGGTGAAGTCTGGCGGCGGGGTGCTGACCCACGTCTGGATGCGCTCAATCTGCTCCAGCGGCAGAAGATCCGTCAAGTCTATCTCTGGATGTTCACTGATCTCCAGCCAGGCGGACCAGATGTAGCGGCAGTTGGTGGAGAAATCGTTGGTCGTGATCGGCTCGAGTTGGCATTCCGTCAGGAGCGTATCGACGCGCGCCAACAGCTCCGGCGTCCGCATCAGCGTGGCGAGCAGGTGCGCTTCGATGTCGGCGTCGATGGAGCGGAGGGCCTGTCGCTGCGGCGCAACAGCGGCCTGACGCCGGACGGCCTCGGCGCGCTCGCGGGCGCGCAGGCGATCCATCAAGGTTTGGGCGTCCAGCCCCAGCTTGAGCGCGATCTCCTGGATGTAGGCCTCGCGTTCGACGCTGTCGGCGATGTCGCGCAGCAGCGGCAACATCGCGTCGATGATGCGCGCTTTTCCCTTCGGCTCGTCGGGGTTCTCCTGCTGGAGCAGTTGCTCGAAGTAAAAGCGCACGATGGGCTGCGATTGGGCGATCAGCGACGCCCAGCGCTGCGGATCGTCCAAGATCAATTCGTCGGGATCGAGGCCCTGCGGTAGCATCACCGCGCGGATCTCGGCCTTGAGACGGCCCTCGTAGCCCACCAGCCCGCGCGGATCGAAGATCGGCTGCCACTCGCGATCCAAGGTCTCGCGGGCGGTCTCCAGGCCGCGCAGCGTCGCGCGAATGCCGGCGGCGTCGGGATCGAGCGCTAGGACGAAGCGCCGGGTGAGCCGTTGGAGCAGCTTGAGATGGGCCTCGCTCAGGGCAGTGCCCATCGGCGCGACGATGTTGGCGAATCCCGCTTGATGGGGAATCATCACATCCATGTAGCCCTCGACGATGACGGCCTCGTCGGCCTCGCGGATGGCGCGCCCGGCCAAATGATAGCCGAAGAGCACCTGGCTCTTGTCGAAGATGGGCGTCTGCGGGGAGTTCATATACTTCGGCTGATCCTCGGCGCTGAGGACGCGGCCTCCGAAGGCGATCACGCGCCCGCGCCGGTCGTGAATGGGGATCATCACGCGGTTGCGGAAGCGGTCGTAGGTGGCGCCGCTCTCCTTCTGCACGATGAGGCCGGCCTTCACCTGCTCCTCGACGCTGACGCCCTTATCCAGCAGATAGGAGCGAAGCGCGTGCCATTCATCTAAGCTGTAGCCCAGCTTGAAGGTCTCGATGGTCTCGCGGGTGAAGCCGCGCTTTTTCAGGTAGGCGCGCGCGTCCCTGGCCTGCGGCGACGTCAGCAGCAGGGTGTGATAGTAGTCGGTGGCCATCTCCATCACGTGCCGGAGCCGATCCGCCTCCGACTCGGCCTCCAGCTCTTCTGGCGTGCGAGGCCTCAACTCCACACCGGCCGCGCGCGCCAACTCCTCCAGCGCGGTGCGGAAGTTGATCCCGTTAAATTCCATCAAGAAGCTGTAAATATCGCCGCCCCGATCACAGCCAAAACAATGCCAGCTCTGACTTTCGGGGAACACGTAGAACGACGGGGTCTTTTCCTGATGGAAAGGGCAGAGGCCCTTGAAGTTGCGTCCAGACTTCTTGAGATTAACGTGCCGACCAATATATTCGGTAATATCTAAACGGAGCTTAATTTCCTCGACTGGATCCATAGGGCCTTATTGTACCAACGTCAAATTTAAAGGCAACTGTGGGTATAGGGCGTAGTGCGGAATATTGGGGAAGTTTGGGGCAACGTATTGCGCATTACGTATTGCGTAGTTATGTTGTGTATACCTTGCTCTCCTACCAATCGGATCTCGCAACTGGTTCATTACGAAATACGCAATACGAAATACGCTTTACGGAATATCCGCGCCAGCCAAGTAGGTTAATACCTACCACACCTCGATCTGCCAATCCAACACCTGCGCGTCGTAATAATCCTCCTCGATCCAATGGACGGCTTTCTCCAGGAGGGAATGGGCCAGGCCGATGTCGTTGGTGACGGTCACGATGGCGATGTCGGCGGATTGCCACACATCTTGCTTGTCCACCTCGGCGGCGGCGACCTCAAAGCGGCGTCGTAGTTTGTGCAACAGCGGCTTGATGCGGTGGCGTTTGTCCTTGAGGGACACGGCGCCCGGCAAATAGAGGTGGATGATACAGCTACCGATGATCATAAGGAATCTCCTCAGGAGGTAAGTTGGGCTCTTCAGGAATTCGCCGGATGCAATCATACCATCCCCACCCACAACCCAGTGACGACGCGAAAAAGGTCTGTAATCCCCACAAACACGCAATTCT
>JAAAOZ010000490.1 GCA_009908585.1 Chloroflexota bacterium | reverse complement strand
AGCGGCGGCAGAGACAGACGTTGGGGTCGGCGTCGATGTCGCCGTGGCCGACACGGAGGTCGGCGTGGCGGTCGCCGTCAGCGTGAAGGTCGTCGTCGGCGTGGGCGTCTCCGTCGGTGAGGCAAGCGCTCCCCAAGGGAACGCGCCCTCCCGCAGCCAAGCGTAGCCCAGGATCACAAGGCCCACCAGTATCACCCCCAGCACGGCCCACAACCAGGGCCGGCGCCCGCCGGCGGAGCCGCCCGCAGCCCTTTGACTCTCCATAGGGGGCGGCGGTGGCGGGGTAACGCCGGCGGCTTCCTCCTGGGGGCGAGCGCGCCAGGCGCGGCGCAGCGCGTCGATCATCTCACTGGCCGTGGCGTAGCGTCGCTCCGGCTCCTTCGCCAGCGCGTGCATGATGACCTCCTCCACAGCCTGAGGCAACGCCGGATTATACGTGCGTGGCGGCACAACCTCTTCGTTGATGTGCATCAGCGCCAAGTTGATAGGCGTATCCGCCTCGAAGGGCAAGCGACCTGTCACCATCTCATAAAGAATGCCACCCAGCGCGTAAATATCCGATTGAGGCAGCGCCGCGCGCGAATCCATCGCCTGCTCCGGCGCGATGTACTCCGGTGTGCCAAAGGTGTGGCCTTGTGTGATCTGGCTGACGCGATTTTGGAACATCACTAAGCCAAAATCACTGAGGATAGCCTGGCCTTCGGAGGTAACGAGAATATTGCCGGGCTTGATATCGCGATGAATGATGCCCTTATTGTGCGCATAATCGAGGGCATCGGCGACTTGGGTCAACAGTGGGAGAATCTCGTCTTCGGAGAAAGTCCCTCCCTTCTCAAAACGATCGTCCATCGCCTGGCGCAGATCGTGCCCCTCGATGTACTCCATCACCAGGTAGTGGCCATTCTCGAAGATGCCGAAATCGTGCACTTGAACAATGTTGGGATGTCGCAACGCAGCGACAGCCTGCGCTTCTCGCTGGAAGCGCTCGGTGAGTGAGGCATCCGCTTGTAAAGAGCGCCCTAGGAGTTTGATCGCCACCATCCGACGAAGGGCCGGCTGGCGTCCTTTGTAAACCTCGGCCATGCCACCCTGACCGATCTTCTCCAAAATTTCAAAGGACCCTATTTTGCGCCCTGTTAGAGTATCATCCATTGAAGTTTCACAGTATCATCATAATACAACGCAGCATCATCAAAGTCGTCCGACGTCATCTCACAGGATTTCAGAATACAGAGGAAATCCAAACAGCTCATCCATCGCGGAAATGAGTATAGCGTGTTTTGCGGTTTAGTCAATAAAATCCAAGAGGGCGTTCAAACGAATATCAAACCCTTCCGAACTACCGCAAAGGTATCCCGCCCCCTGCACTCCGAGCGATTCTTGCAATTGTTTTAACGTTGGCCTATGCTATAATGCAGAGGCTAAGGCCGTTCCAAGAAAATAAGTCTCCCAAAAACGGGGAGTTTTCAGAGGGAAAAACATCAGGTTTGGGAGGTTTTAATTTCTGGAACTACCTAAGGCCGTTGGGTCTTTTGGATTTTGCCGGTGCAGCCGGTGAACTTCCGAAGAGCCAGGTCATTCTAAGAAAACAGACCTCCCCCATATACACCATCTTCTGCGGAAAAGACGTCCGATAGGGAGGAACTAAAATCGGGGCCACCATAACCAACCCCCTCAAAGGCATAACCCGTATACGTAGATAAAGGAGATTTCTATGACGTTAGCTGTTGTTGCCTTAGCTGCGGGCAAAAGCACGCGCTTCAAATCCAAGACCTCCAAGGTGCTCCATCTGGTAGGTGAGCGTCCCATGCTGGGCTACACCTTAGATCTGGCCGCCAAGTTAGCGCCCGAACCGCCGGTGCTGGTCGTCGGGCCGGAGACCGAGGAGGAGATTCGGGCCTGGGCCGGCGAGCGCGCGCGTTATGTGCGCCAGACAGAACGCTTAGGCACGGGCCACGCGGTGCTCCAGACGCGCGAGATGTTAGAAGGCCGCTGCGATCAGGTGCTGGTGCTCTACGGCGATATGCCGCTGCTCCAATTGGATACGTTGCGCGCGTTGGTGCATCGGCAGGCCGAAACCGAGGCCGCCGTCGGATTGCTGACGGTGATCCGCGAGAATCCGCGTGGCTTTGGGCGCATCTTGCGGGATGCGGATCATCGCGTGTTGAGCATCGTCGAGGAGGCGGAGGCTTCCCCCCGCGAGCGGGAAATACGCGAGTTGAACGTCGGCGTCTACGTCTTCGACGCCGATTTTCTGTGGGAGCATCTGCCCAAACTGAAGCCCAGCGCCAACAAGGGAGAGTTATATCTCACCGATCTCATCGGGATGGCCTCCCGCGCCCGCCGGCCCATCGTCAGCGTGACCGCCGACGATCCCGCCGAGACGCTGGGCATCAACACGCGCGTGGATCTGGCGGCCGCCGAGGCGGTGCTGCGCCAGCGCATCAACCGCGAATGGATGCTCAGCGGCGTGACGCTGATGAACCCGGCGACGATCACCATCGGGCCGGAGGTGACCATCGGGCGGGATACGGTCATCCACGCCAACACGCATCTGCGCGGCGCGACGACCATCGGCGAGGCGTGCGAGATCGGGCCGAACACGATCATCGAGCACTGCACGCTCGGCCAACGCTGTCGGGTGTTGGCCTCAGTGCTGGAGCACGCCGTGATGGAGGATGACACCGACATCGGCCCCTTTGGACATCTGCGCAAAGGCGCGCGGATGTGCGAGGGCGCGCACATGGGCAACTTCGGCGAGATGAAGAACAGCACGCTGGGGCCGGGCGCCAAGATGGGCCACTTCAGCTACTTGGGCGACGCCGAGATCGGGGAAGCGGTCAACATCGGCGCGGGGACGATCACGTGCAATTACGATGGGGAACGCAAGCATCGGACCGTGATCGAGAAGGGCGCGTTCATCGGTTCCGATACGATGTTAGTCGCGCCGGTGCACATCGGCGCGGGGGCGAAAATCGGCGCCGGCTCGGTCGTGACCCACGATCTGCCCCCTCAGGCCATCGCCTACGGCGTCCCGGCGCGCATTCGCAAGAAACATCCACCAGAGGAGGATGCCTCATCCGAAGAGGCGTCTGACGACGCCTGATTTAAGGAGGGTCCAGATGGAGCGATCTGATATCGTCGCAGAGGACTTGATCGCCGCCGCGATTGCGGCCCGCGAGCGCGCCTATGCGCCATATTCCAACTATAAAGTGGGCGCCGCCGTCCTGACCGAGGACGGACAGATCGTCACCGGCTGCAACGTCGAGAACGCCGTTTTCCCCCTCACGCTGTGCGCCGAGCGCGTGGCAATCGCCAAGGCGATCTCAGAGGGAGCGCACGCGATCGCGGCGGTGGCGGTTGCCACTCAGAACGGGGGGGCGCCATGCGGATCATGCCGGCAAGTGATTCGCGAATTCTCCGCCCCCGATAGTCCCATCTTCATCGCGCGCTTAGACGGCCGTTACCGCAAGCACACCATAGGACAATTACTACCGGACAGCTTTTCCGCCGAGGATCTACAAAGAGGTTCTACAAAATGAGCAACACACGCAACAAATCTCTGCTTAAGATAGGCTGGGATCTATTTTCCCCGCCCTCTCTTGAGATCCAATCGCAGATAGAAAAGATACTCTTAGAGATTTTGCCCTGGCTAGCCTTAGCATCCGCCGGCTACTACCTCATCGCGGGCATCGTCCACAGCTTCACCTTACCGGCGGACGTTGCACGCCCCCTTCAAGTGCTGGTCAGCCTCTCCGGCCTCATTTGCTTTGGGTTATTCGCCTTCCTCAAATTCCGTTCCGTGAAACCTAAATGGGTCGATCCCATTTTAGTCTTAATGGGTGGATTGGCGTTGATCAACAGCCTACACTACTTAGGATTAACCGATCAGCCGTTGCGTGTGGTCGGGCTGATTATTTTGCTCCCCGCAGCCGGCATAGCTTTCCTCTCGACCCGTTGGTTCGCAATCTTCGGTATGATCGTATGGGCAAGTTGGATCGTGTTTGGACGACCCAATCTCCCCGAAGCACTATGGAAGGAATTGGGAGTGTGGATGTTAGCCGCGACCATCATTGGGGCCTTTATCCACCTTCTGCGACGACGCATCAATGAGCGCTTAGTTTTGAACCAAGCGGAGGCCCAGCAGCAACGGCAAGCGCTGGCCCACTGCTCCGAGCAGCTAGATACGGTCATCCAAATTGTACGGCAGATCGCGGGCGTCTTGGATCGCGAGGCATTGCTCGCTAAAATCGCGGAGCTGATTCAGCAGCGTTATCAATACACCAACCTCAGCATCTTTCTGCTGGACGAGAACACCGATGAGTTAGTCGCTCGGGCGCAGGCGGGGCACGCTACCTACGCGGAGCGTCAGCTTGGCGCGCGTATCCCGATGGGCTTTGGCATCGTCGGATGGGCGGCGAAGCAACGCCAAATCGCACATCACACCGCCGGCGCGACCACCTCGCCCCTCACCGATACCGCGCTCCGCCGGCCCTATCGGGCGGAGTTAGCGCTCCCGCTGAAATTGGGCCATAACTTGCTCGGGGTCTTAGATATTCAAAGCGATCGCGCGGATGCTTTTCCAGATGAGGATCGGCATCTACTAGAATTGCTAGCGAACCAGACGGCCATCGCGATTCAAAATATCGCCTTGTACGAAGCGGAGAGGACACGCCGCCAGTTGGCCGAGACCCTGCATAACGTCGGGCGAGCGCTCACCCGCACGCTGGACTTGGGCAAGGTGCTCAACCTGATCTTAGAACAGTTGCACGCCGTCGTCCCCTATGATCGCGGCCTGGTGATGTTGTGCGAGGACGAGGCATTGGAAATTGTCACCGCGCGGGGTTTCCCGAAAGGGCACGATACCATCGGGCGCCGTGTCCCCATCCGAACC
>JAAAOZ010000012.1 GCA_009908585.1 Chloroflexota bacterium | reverse complement strand
CTGACGGTGTGCGGGTGGGGCGAGCGAGCGAAAATCTGGAGAGAGCAAGGGCTGTGTGGGATCATCAAGGGGGCGTCGTCGTAATCTGGCAGAGTAGCGGCGCTCCAGGGATGCTCCACGCTCAACGCGTGGACTCTCAAGGTAACTTGCTGTGGCGCGAGGGTGGCATCCTAGTATCTGAGCGGGTCATGAGTGGGATCGAAGGAGCACCCAGGGTGATCGATGATGGGGAGGGTGGAGCTGTGGTCGTATGGGGATCCCCCGATGGTCTTTATGTCCAGCGAGTTGGCTCAGAGGGCCAGCTCTTGTGGTCGGAGAAAGGCGTGCGCTTAGCCGCTACAACCTCCACACCAGGGCAGAAGACAGTGACCCGTGGGCCAGAGGGGTTCTTGATCGGATGGGCGGAACCGCCGCAGCCTACGGTCGACTTTCCCGAGCATTGGGCCCTCTACGTTGAGAAGTTAGATCCCATGGGTATGAAGCTATGGGAGAAGATTCCTGTCTTCGTCAGTTCTGCGCCGGATGACAATGTGCATGGCATCGACCTGGTGGACGATGGCGCCAGCGGAGCAATCGTTACCTGGCGAGCGAGCAAGACCGCGCGAGGGGGGAACATCTGGATCCAGTGCCTAGATGAAAAGGGGCGCGCCCAGTGGATGGAGAATGGTGTCTCCGTCTATCCCGAGGCAGCCGCGTACCTCTCTCCTCAACTAGTGAGACATAGCTCGGGAAAAGCGTTCATCCTCTCACTGGTAGGCCCCTCATTGGATGCTGCACAGGTTCGTGCTCAGGCAATAAGCCCCGAGGGCGAGCTTCTCTGGTCGTCGAGCGGAAAGCAGGTATTCCCTAAGCTACGTTTTGGACGCATCACCAAGCTGTGACCTTCGCTCGAATGAAATGCCTCAAAACCAACAAAACCGCCACCGAGCAAGTTTCGCTCGGTGGCGGTTTTGTTGTGGGGTGATCCTGGCAAGGGCAAACGAAGCAGTTCCAGGGTCTCCAAGATACGCGAGGTGGCACGCTAAGGTAGTTCCAGAAATTAAAACCTCCCAAACCTGATGTTTTTCCCTCTGAAAACTCCCCGTTTTTGGGAGACTTATTTTCGTGGAACGGCCTAAGTGATTTATCGCGCTCATCAACTCCATCTTCGTTTGCCTTGAACTTGGCTAAGGATGCTCTGGAGCAACGAGAGCGATTTTCCCTGTCGTTCTGCTTCGAATTCCTGGCAATTCTTACAGTAGACAACTCGTTTTGTTTTTGGTACACTGATATTCCAGTTGATAACCTATGACACAGGATGGCGTTCACTGACTTAACTATGCACTTTATCGATCTACGTTGGATACTTTCAGGTTTCTCTATTCTGATCGGCGTTGTCGCCGCCCTGGTCGTCTGGTTCGACCGGCGCCGCCGGCGGCAGCAGGAAGCCGCGCTCTTCGACCCCGAAAACGCGGGGCCGGTGTTGGAGCGTGCGCCTTTTGGCTGGCTGGTGCTGGATGATGCAACGTCCTATCGCTACGCCAATCCCTACGTCCGCCGCCTCCTCAATTTGAGCGCGCCGGCTGGCTCCCTGCCGGAGGCTGATTGGGTCGCCCTATTACAGAAAGATCGCGCGGCAGCAAGAGGGACCGAGGCCGTCCTCGGTCGTTATCGCAGCGTGCCGTTACCCTCGGGCAAAATCACCCGCTGGTGGGTCACCTCTTGGCGCGATTGGGATATCGCCTTCCTACTCGACATCACCGACCAGAAGCGGGCCGAAGAAGCCTCCCGCTACCTGCTCAACGGCCTCTCCCACGAGCTGCACACGCCGCTGAGCGGGGTTCTGACCCATCTGGAGATTCTGCAGCTTCCCGATATCTCCGAGGAGATCCGCCAACAGTCGCTGCGGATGCTGAAGACGGAGGCGCAGCGTCTCTCGCGGCTGGTGCGACTGATGCTGGAGCTGGGACGATTGGAGACCAGCTCCGGGCTGGAACGGCGGCCGGTCGATCTGATGGCTGTGGCGGAGCAGGCCGGGGCGCAGCTCGCGCCCCGGGCCGAGCAGCAAGAGATCACCTTCTCCCTGCAAGCCAACACGCCCGTGCCGCTGGTGGTCGGAGACCGGGATCGGCTGATGCAGGTCTTTCTCAATCTGTTGGATAACGTGATCAAGCATTGCCGGCCCGGCGATGGAGCTGTGGTCTCCTTGGAGCGCATGGAGGAGGGCGTGGTATGCACCGTCCGCGACACCGGTCCGGGCGTCCCTGCCGTGCACTTGCCCCACATCACGCGCCGATTCTATCGCGCCGCGCCGCAGAAGGTGGAGGGCAGTGGCCTGGGGCTGGCGTTGGTGGAGGAGATCTTGCGCCGCCACGGAAGCGAGCTGACCATCAAAAGCCAAGCTGAGGGCGAAGCGACCTTTACCTGCGTGCGCTTCGTCCTGCCCGTCCTGCCAGAGTAAGTGTGACGTTACCGGAGCTGTTGGCGAGATGAATTTGGAGAGAATATATGAAACGTAGCTTACAACGTTGGTGGTGGCTCCTCATCCCGCTGATGCTGGCCGGCGGGGTCTGGTTGTTGCCCATCTCCGGGCACGTGGCGCTGACGCCGCAAGATAGCGCCGTAGGCTATCCCCAGATGCGTCTTGCTCCCGCCGCGCCGCAGCCTGGCCATGAGACCACGCTATGGGTGACGGATGACGCTCCCTGGAGCTACGTGCTGCTGACCGTTGATGATGAGCCGATCCGGGAGATGGTGTGGCAAGCCAACCCTGGCGACACCTGGACCTGGACGTGGCCCTTCACGTTCCCAGAGGATGGCGCGGCCGAGCTGATCTTCTATCACGATTGTCACACCGGCTGTATCGCGCGGGGACGCGCGACGGTGGGAGAGCCGCCGCCATCCCGGTCCATCGCTTGGACGCCGACCAAACTGGGCGTGGTGTTTGCCAATCCAGCGCGGGATTGGCACGGGCGCAGCGGCTGGGATGTGGAACTGACCTACGCTCGCCTGGCCGAGGAGGATTACTGGGGCATCGACGACCTGGCCTTGCGGGTTCGGCGGGCTGAGGCGAAGGGACTGCGGGTGCTGGTGCGTGTGGATTACGATCAGGGCCAGAGCCTGCCGGCGGAGGGCGACGAGCTGGCTTTGGCCGAGTATCTGCACTATATGCAGCGGCTGGCGCGGGACGAGCGGCTGGACGGCGTCTATGCCTACGTCCTGGGCAGCGGCTACAACGCCCAGGGCGTCTCACCGACGTGGTATGCCCGCGTCTTCAACGGCTACGGCGAAGATGCGGCGCACACCGATAACGCCGTCCAGGTGATGCGGGCCGAGGATCCCCAGGTGCGGCTGCTGGTCGGCCCGATGCAGCCCTGGCACCCAGATCAGGGCGGCGAGCGGGCCTACGCCATCGACGCCCCCTGGCTCAACTACTTCAACACCCTTGTAGCTGCGCTGGATGAGGCGGCGCGGACCAAAGCGGCGGCGGATATTCCCCTGGTCGCGCCCGACGGATTCGCCGTCCAAGCCCCCGGACGCCCCGACGCGCCGGAGATGGTGGGCCGCGAGCGCGCCAGCGAGCCGCGCATCGACCTGCGACGTGAGGCTTGGAATGGCGCCCAGGCCGGCTTCCGCATCTACCGGGATTGGATGGCCATTGTCAACGCCTACGCGACCACGCGCGGGCTGCCGATCTACATCACCTCCACCAACACCTTCGCGCCGGACGTGGGCGTTCCCCCGGCGCAGAGCTATCCGGCGGGTTGGTTGACCACCGCGCTGGAGGTGATCGACGAAGAGCCGCAGGTCAAGGCGCTCTGTTGGTTCCTGGACTACTTCCCTCACAGCGCACAATGGGAGTATTTCAGCCTGACGCGCCAGCCGGGCCGGATGCTCGACGCGGCTGAGGAATTCGAGGAGCTATTGCAGCGATGACGCGCTTGCACGACGATATGCCTATGACTAAAGTGATTCGCGTGCTTTTGGCCGATGACCATCCGACCGTCCGCGTCGGGCTGCGGGTGCTGCTGGAGCGAGCGCCTGATATCGAGGTGGTGGCCGAGGCCGAGGGCGGCCAGGAGACGCTGGCGCTGATCGAGGAGCTGGCGCCCAACGTGGCCGTGGTCGATTGCGAGCTGCCGGACATCGAGGGGCCGCAGGTGGCGGCGGAGGTTGAGCGATTGTGTCCGCAGGTGCGGGTGTTGGCCCTCAGCGCGCACGACGATGAGCGCTACGTGCGCGGCATGTTGGAGGCCGGCGCGGTGGGGTACCTGCTGAAGGAGGAGGCGCCGGGGGCCATCGTAGCGGCGGTACGGACGGCGGCGCGCGGTGAAGGCTACTTCAGCCCCGGCGTGACGGGCAAGGTAGAAGCCTGGGTGCGCGGGGAACCGCCGGGCGGCCTGACGGAGCGGGAGTTGGAGGTGCTGCGGCTGCTGGCGGAGGGACTGACCAACCGCGAGATTGCCCAAGCCCTGGACATCGTCGTGCGCACGGTCGCCTTTCACGTCAGCAACATCCTGGAGAAGCTGGATGTACTTTCACGGGTGGAGGCGGCGATGTGGGCCAAGGATCAAGGAATTATTCCCTGAGCGATCCGGCAGAGCGCTTAAAACAACGAACCCGGCCCTTTGAGGCCGGGTTTTTTCGTCGCTGGGGGGGTGAGGCACCTGTAAGAAGTTACAGTAGACGGGCGGCCTCGCGTTCGGTACACTGTAATCATATTCACATATTCAGGAAGAAAGCGATGTGGTGATAACCAACCCGCAGGAGTGAAGCATGTCAGAAGAGAGAGAACGTACCGCTTGGGGCCTGGCCATATTGGCCGGCCTCCCGCACCTACTTTTCCCGCTGATGATAAAAAGCGCCCTGATCGGCCATGATCTATCGCTGGCATGGCTTGATGAGACCACGACGAA
>JAAAOZ010000467.1 GCA_009908585.1 Chloroflexota bacterium | reverse complement strand
ATGAGACCGCGATCACGCTGACAAACGGTCAGCGCACGGCCTTCGAATTGCTCCTGACCCCCCAGGGCCTGACCGATCCGGCGGATTTTGATGTGCTGGTATGGGCGACCAAGGCTCAGTAAAATCAGCGTGTCCAATCCCGCCACTCTCTTCAACCTGATATGTTTTTAAACTCCGCTTGCGCAAGTATCAGTTATGCGTAAAATGAAGGTGGTTTTAATGTCCTCATCTTTATTCAAAGCTGCCGGTTTAAAGCTGTGATGAGATGATCCGGTGAGATGAAAGCAAAAGGAGAAAATAGATAATGAGTTGGGTACTTGCGTTATTGGGATTAGGCGTTGTGGGACGCGCGGCCATCGGCAAGCCGATGAAGACAGGTATTTGGGAAGGGATGCTCAGCTTTGGCGCGAATCCGGGGGTCAGCAACTTCGATCCGTGCACGCCTAAGCGCGAAGTCTGGTGGCTCAAGGGCAAGCGCTACACGGATATTGAGGAGGAGATCCGTCGCCGTCACGCGGAACTCACGGAGTCGCCCTACGAGAAGGTCTACGGGCGTTTTGAAGGTCAGCAAAAACAAGGGGCAATATGGCCCTTTGGGCACCTACCATCGCGTTTTCTACGTCTTCGAGATTTTGGAAATGCGCGCCGCCCAAACAGATGACTGTGAATAAGGATGTGTTTCACTTTTGGCAGTTTTTAAGAAGGGAATAGCATAGGATCGGCGACACCGTATTGAGGCTTAAACTCGCGCCGTGCCCAATGGGCACGGCGTTCGCATTTCAGTAGGGGCACGGATCGTAATCCGTCCCTAAGATGAGGCGCATCTTGACCGATGCGTTGGGGTTTTCCTGATAGATCACGTGCTGGGCGGGCACATCGAAGAGCGTTTGGACTAGCTCCAGGCCGCTGCCCTTGTGCGTGCTGGAGAAGAAGATGATCTGAGTTTCCGCGTAATCGCGGCGATCCGGCGTGCCGATGACGGGCACGTATCCGTAGTGCGCCAGTCGGTCGGCGGCCAGCAGATCCCAATCCGCGTACGGCGTGCCGTTCCAAATCTCCACGTGAATCGCGGCCTGCGCGGCCCGACGCGGCGCCGGCTTCGCGATCACCGCCGAGACCACCTCGGCAACCGCCTCCCCCTGCGGCAGGAAGACGTAGCCGCCCATATCCGTCACGTAGGATCGGACCTCGCCCGGCCCGATGTTGTATCGCCGGACATTCGCCGGTTCGAGTTGGGCGGCGGTCAAGGCCAGCGGCACGATCTTGCCCAGCCCCATGTCCGTCTGGTAGAGATCCTTCTTCTCCTCGTAGAGCTGTGGCGCCGCCTCGAGCAGATTCGCTCGCTTGGCCTGATGCCACATGGCCTCCAGCACCTGCTGCTGGCGTCGCTCGCGGGAGAAGACACTCGTCGTCTTGCGCGAGCGGGAGTACCACAGCGCTAACTCCCCATCCAGATGATGGATGCCCGGTTCCAGCGCGATCCTGGGATATTCGCCGTTCTCATCGGGATAGGGCCAGAAATCCTCCAGGCGGCAGTGGACGGGCACCTCGATGCCGCCGATGGCGTTGACCATGCCGATGAGGCCATCGAAGTTGACCTTGACGTAGTAATCCGCCGTGATCCCCAGATTATAGAGGAGCGTCTGGTTCAACAGCCCCAGGCCGCCGCCGTCGTAGTTGTAGGTCTCGCCGTACATATCCGCGAAGTTGATGCGATTCATCCAGAACCCCGGAATGTAGACGTAGAGATCGCGGGGGATGGAGAGCATCGCGACGGAGGGCACGTCGGGGTAGATAACCACGTATTGAATGGCGTCCGTGTGCCAGTCCTGCCAATCCGGGCGCTGATCGCTGCCCAGGAGCACCACCGTGATCGCGTCCTCTGGGATGTGCTGGCGGGCCACCGGCGTGGGGACCGGGTAGGAGATGGTGTAGGGCGGCGTGACGGTGAGGTTGATGGGGACGGCGGTGGGACGGCGCGGCGGCAATGCCGTGGGGATGAGCGTCGCGGTGGCGGAGGGCGTCGGCGTGGGGGGGATGGGCGTTGGCGTGTCGGTGATGGTCGGTGTGGGCGTCGGCGTCCACGTGGGGGGAGGCGGGGCGGGTGTATGGGTGGCGGTCGGCGTTGGTGTGGGCGTCGCGCGCGCCGTGGGGGACCGCGTCGGCGTGACGATCACGGGTGAGGGAGGCGCGGACATCACGGGCTGCCACAGCCCCTGCCCGATTTTAATCCCCAACACGATCAGGGCGACCACTAAGATAACGTTGAGGGCCAAAAGGCCAATTTGGACGATTTTTTCCATAAGAAGATTGTAGGGGAGCTACGCAGTTTTGTCCAGCTTGCGCCTAGAATTCGATCTCCGCGATCTGCTCGAAGTCGAAATCTAACAGCGCCTCGGTCTCGACCTCCGAGGTCGCTATCTCGATTTGCTCGTCTAACTTGCCCGCCCGCTGACCTCGGTCGCAGTAGGAGCGATAGGGGCAGTAGCGGCAGGCACGGACGTCGTCCGTCAGTTGGACATCCTCCGCCGACAACGCCTCGATGCGCTGGATCAAGCCCTGGAGATAGGTCTCGTCCGCCTGATATTGGACATCATCGTAGGGAAAGCGCCCCGGCGATTCGGGGAACTCCGCGAACCAGTAGATCATCTCCACTTGATCCGGTTGGACGGCCACGTTGTCGTTGAGATAACCGCCCGCCCGCACCAGCAAGTAGCGATAGACGCGGGTCTGCAACGTCGCAGCTAACGTCTCGCGGCGAGGCCGATGGCGCGAGGTCTTCCAATCGAAGATCACGGCTAATCGATTGGCTGCGCGCTCCCCGGCCCGAATGGCGATGAGGTCATATTTCGCCAGGAGCCGATAACCGGACAGCGCTGCACTCAGCGTCACTTCTGGAAAAGTCTTGTGGGACGCTTGGGTCTCCTCGCTTTTGAGGAGGAGCGCGGTGGCCGGCTGATAGCTCTGATAGTTGCGCCACCACTGATCCAACTCCGGCTCGTTCGCCATCTGCGCGATGCGCGCCTCATCCACGCCCACGAGGTGCTGATGCACCATCCGATGGAAGTGCTGGCCCAGCGCCATCCGGCGCTCGTGCACCTCGATTGGCTCCGCTTCCACCGCCGGCCACACCAGGCCCTGCACGTAGCGCAGGTAGAAGTGTTGCGGGCAATCGACGAAGGCCTGGAGGCTGGCCTGGCTGAACTGAAAATCGGATGGTAGTTTCATCGTGCGTGACTCCTCGTTTACAGACTCGTCAATTGCGAGATCAGCAGATCTAACGCCGCCTCTGGCTTGAGTTGCCCCGTCTTGATCGAGAGATCGGTCTCCATCAGCAGTTGATAGGCGGCTCGCAACTGCTCCGACGTGAAGTAGACGGTCTGTGAACTGACCTTCTTGGCGACGTAGGGATGCAGCTTCAGCCGGGAGGCGATGTCCTTGGGGCGCCGCGTCCCCTCATCCACCAGCCATCGCACCTGGATCAACAGCCGGTACTGGCGCACGATCATGCCAAAGATGGCTAAGGGATGCGAGCCGGTCTCTAAGAGCCGATGGAGGTAGCGCGCCGCGTTACGCGGTCGCCGTTGGCCCAAGGCGTCCACCAAATTGAAGATCACGTCCGCGCTCTGGATGTACGGCACCATCGTCTTCACATCCTCCAGGGTGATCACGCTGGCCTCATCCCCCGCCTCCCCGGCGGCGCGGTAGAGCATCAGCTTCTGGATCTCCTGATCTAAGAGGCGCAGATTCGCGCCCAAGTTCTGCGCCAGATGCGCGGCCGCGCGCGGCGAGATCTTGCCCCCGCGCTGCTGCGTCCGGCGCTGAATCCAGCCCGGCAGCGATTTGGCGTTGGGCAGCGCGAAGGTGCGAATCTTCGCGTCGTGCTTCTGCGCGGCCTTGAGAACCGCGTGGCGCTTGGAGAGGCGCTTTTCCTCCAGGAAGATGAGACAAGTCGAATCGGGCACATCGGGCAGATACGCGGCGATGGCCTTCATCGCGTCCTTATCCTTTTGCCGGAGCACATTGCGCGCTAAGATCACGCGCGTGCCGCCCATAAAGGGGATCGTGCTGCACGCGCGGCGCAACTCGGCCGCCGAGACCGGCGGCGTCAGCACCTCGGTGTTGACCTCGCGCAAATCCTGCGGGATGCCCGCCGCGTCGATGATCTCGCGCGCGGCCTCCTCCCGCTCTAGCTCATTTTCCCCCTGGAGCAGATAGATCATTGCGGTGAGGACGTTACGGGGCGGGTTCGCACGCGGATGCGATGCATCTCGCCGGGTTGGGCCGGCGTCGTCAGGATGGCGGAGATTTCGGTGTCGGATAGATCCGCGTCCGTGGTGAGGTTGGCCTGCACCCACAAGCGCACCGGTTGGCTGACCAACAGCGCCACGACGTTAAGTAGAATCATGTAGGGGATTGCCTCGAGCCGTTGCAGGAAGCCCTCGTCCTCTTCTGGCCTGCGATAGCCGATGAGCGTCGCCAACATCGTGAGCGTCGCCGTGACGATCAGGTTGGTGCCACAGCGCTCGTGAATGCTGAGGTTACGCTCGCCGCGCTTGAGGCGCTTGAGCGCCTCCATCACGGCGGGGACCACGTTATCGGTGGTCAGCGAGGTGTAGAGCATGAAGCCCCACGGGCCGGATAGGCCGATGAGATGCGCTTCGGGATGTCGCGCACTCAATAGGTTAATCGTAGCGTGCTCCAAGGCGTGATTGCGACGAACACGCTGGAGTAAGGTTTTGAGCATTTTCATTCTCCTTCTTTTACTTCAGTCCAAAAGGGATCTGTCTGGGGGACCGGATGCGCGACGACCAACAAACGATTGGCTATGCTGCCGTAGGGATGGCAGGTGACCAAGGTCAGCCGCTCATCCTCGGTGGGTTGGATGTGGCGGG
>JAAAOZ010000354.1 GCA_009908585.1 Chloroflexota bacterium | reverse complement strand
GTAGTAGGTCAGCAGCGCGCCCGC
The DNA here is from genome assembly GCA_009908585.1 of Chloroflexota bacterium. Taxonomy (GTDB): domain Bacteria; phylum Chloroflexota; class Anaerolineae; order B4-G1; family SLSP01; genus JAAAOZ01. The sequence goes on along the minus strand of JAAAOZ010000354.1, from coordinate 4,879 downwards.
CGTCCCCAGCGCCAATCCCGCGGTCCCCTGGCGCGCAGGCGGCCTCTCGTCCTGGAGCAGTCGCCATCCCCAATAGAGCGCGCAGAGCATCCACGGCAACGCGCCGATGTGACGGACGGCGACGCGGCTGTACATCAGCGCCCAGAACGAGACCGCGACCAGCGCCCCGGCCAGCAGGCCCGTCGCGCGGGTGAACATCCGCCGTCCGATGGCCCAGGTGAGCAGCACGCTCAGCGCGCCGAACGTCGCGGCCATCCAGCGCGCCGAGGCTTGGTTGAGGCCGGCGATCGCTAAGAGCGGCGCTCGGAGTGTGTGGTAGAGCGGCTCGTGGCCGGAGGCGCCCGCGAAGTAGAGTTGCGGGCCGCTCTCTAAGACGCGCTGCGAGAAGGTGTAGAGTTCGATGAGATCGTCATCGCGCCAGCCCGGCGGCGCCTCCATCAGCGCCACCCAGCGCAGGCCCCATGCCAACAGCAGCACCACGACGATGCCGATGCGCTCCCATCTGTGCAGTGATTTGGTCATTTCTGCTCCTCGCTCACGGCTCGCGCACCACGTCGAAGGGGAGCAGCACGCGCGTCAAATTATCGCTAGGGATCGCCAGCGGAAGGCGCACAAAATCCTCGCTGCGATAGAATCCCACGGCGAAGCCATAGTCTCCCGGCGCCAGATCCTCCGGCAGCGTGTAGCGATGAAGCTGCACGAAGCGGTCGCCAGCCTCCCACTGCCACGCTGGCGCATCTAGCCGATCTACTTGCGCGACCAACTCGTTCTCGGCATCGACTAGGTGCGAGAAGAGCGTGAGCGCTTCCGGGTAGAGCGCGCGCACCTCCCAGGCCGTGATGACCTCGACCATAGCGCCCGGCGCGGCCACCGGCGGCGTGACTTGATAGCCGACGAGGTCGATGGCATTGGCGTAGGAGATGGGGAGCAACACGGCTTGATTGTAGGGACTGGGCGGGCCGTCGTGCAATTCGATGCGCGCGTCCTTGCGCAGCGTGGCTAAGGCGGCATCCCATCCGGCGTCGGCGTCCCAGCGATAGCCGTGCAGCTTGTCGTGCAAATCGACCGGGCGAAATTCCAGCGTCGCGGCGGGCGCGAGGGACGCATCTACAAGCGCGCGGAGTGGGGGGCTGAGCGGCGCGAGCGTGTCGGTGTAGAGGCGGCTCTCGCCGCGCGGGAAGAAGAGAGCGCCGCGCCCGTCGGCCCAGCGCAGCGTGAGATCCTCGCGGCGCAGGGCGACCTCCATCGTGTAGGGATCGTGGAACTCGCCGGGGTAGATGCTGCTGATCACGACCGGCGTCTGCGCGGGCGACGCCTCCAAGTGACGGCCCAGCCCCACGACGTGGTGGTGATAGATCACGCGGACATCCGGGTGCTGCGCCCAGCGCACGAAGTAGGCGTGCGCCATCTTCCCGCCCGTGATGAGCAAGGCCACGCCGAAGAGCGCGAGCAGGTGCGCGGGCATGAGCGCGGCGAAACGGCGTCGCATCTGTCCCCAGAGCGTGTCGCTGCCCAAGGCGATCAGCAGGAAGATCGCGGGCAGCGCGCCGATGGCGCGGAGCGTGTTGTACTCGACCGGGGCTAAGAAGGCCGGGGCTAATCCGCCGCCCAACCATAGCAGCAGGAAGGCGTAGCGCCAGTCGCGCAGGCGACGCAGCGCGACGCCCACGCCGATCAGGAACAGGATTGCCAGCAGCGGCTCCAGCGCCGGTCGGTTAGCGATATTGTAGAGCCAGCGCGGGTCCGCGCGCCAGAAGAGCATCGGCAGCGAGGCGCTGATGTTCCCCCAGAGCGGCGCGAAATTGCCCGCGCGCGCCGCCGTCAACGCGCCGCCCAGTTGCGCGATGCGCGTCTCCAGTTCGGGGTTGGCGCGCAGGTGCAGCGCCAGCGGCAGGCCCGTCAGGCCGGCGATGAGCACGACGGCGATGGCGCCCTTCCAGATGGATCGCAACGTAGCGCGATTCAGCGCGGCGAGGGCGATCAGCAGCGCGAGGTACCACAGCAGCATCCCGCGACTGGCCATGTAGGTGTAGAAGCTCGCGCCCAAGGCCAATCCCGCCAGCCCGTAGCCGATCCAGGCGCGCTTGCCCCGCACCGCGTGATCGTAGGCCAGCGCCGAGGCGACTAACAGCGCCGGGAGCGTGGGCGCGCGCAGCCCGACCCGGCCCATCATCTGCGCCCAGAAGCTCACGGCCAAGGCCGCGCCCGCGAAGAGCGCCGCGCGTCGGCCCCACCAGCGGCGCGCCAGGACGATGGTTAGCACCCAGGTGGCTAAGCTCCACAGCGCCGTCGTCAGCCGCAGCGTGAAGATGCTCTGGCCCAGCAGGAGCGTGAGCGCCGCGACTGAGTAGTTGTACAGCGGCTCGTGGCCATAGCCGACGGGGAAATAGAGGCGATGCACGCCGCGCAGAATCGCGGCGCTATCGTGGCCGTTGCTGGCCTCGTCGTGCGTCAAGCCCGGCGGCACAGCAGTCAGCCCCGCGACCCGCAGCGCGAAGGTGAGCAGCAGCAGGCCCGTGATCCCTATCCAGAAATTTCTTCGATTAGGTTGATCTCTCACAGCGGGTATGTTACCGCAGAGGGACGATTTGGCAAGGTGGGGGCGCCACGAAGTTCAATCAAGCAATGTGCTTGTTGGGTCTTTCGGATTTTGCTGGGCAATCCCCTCCGTAGCCCTAAAAACAGCCAGGAATCGCGTGTTTGTGGGGATCACAGACCTTTTTCGCGTCGTTACTGGGTTGCGAGTGGGGGGCGCTAATAGCGCTTGGCAATTGCACCCGGCGAATTCCTGAAGAACCTGCTTGTTTAGCCTAGATGGTTTCTGATGGCTGAGAGGATATCTTCAGGCGTGGTTTCTGCGGAAGGCTGCACGTTCTTCTGAGAGGCTACGTGTTTGTGATGGGGGAAACTCGGCAAATGTGAGTGGTGTAGAGCATTATCCCAGCCAATGATGAGATTGTTATCCGAATTGAGCCAGTAGTAGGCGTACCCTTCCAGGATGTTGTGGTAATACTGCTCATTGATGCGGATCGTGCTGTCATCAGTGAGAGTCACCTTGATTTTGAAGGCGTTGTAATCGACTCTGGGAACGGTGATATCTGCCACGTTCTCAGCCAGAATCGACCAAATACTGGCGAGTCTATCCTCCAGCAGGGGATGCAAGAGGTTGCTCCAAGAAGGGCTGTAATGCTTCGAGGGTCTGTTGGGCTTCCTCGTACGTACGTTGCCAGCCAGCCCATTCGATAAAATCTTCGTGCATTTCTATGCTGGCATCATTGGGTAGACCTGCATCTTGTAGATGTTCGAATGTTGTGTTGTACTTTTGTTCGAACGCTGTGATCTTACGCTCGGCCAAGGCCAGGCGCCCCTCGGCCTCAGTGATCAACAGAGGGGCGCCTAACTCGACCAACCTTTGTCGGGCGGCGGGTATCAATCGATCAAATACTGGCTCTTTAACGCTTTTGGGTTGGCTTGACATCGTTACCTCCTGGGCTTCTTACAAATATAGTATAGAATGTCGCTGTTGGAAGTCAAGCCTGTATGATAATTTTGAATTCTCTGGTTTCTGACTCGCTTTTGTTTTTTGTCGCGTTGAATTAGGGTGCTATAATGAAGAAAGAGGATTTCGTTAGTGAGAAGATATTATGGGGAGCGGTGTATGTTCAAACCGAGACGCCTGACCTTTGAAGAACTGATTGAGCGCCTCCGTGCGTATGAAAAAAAATACGGCTACTCGACGATTGAGTTCTATCGTCGATATGAGCGGGGGGAGTTAGGAGATGAAGAGGATATGATGATGTGGGCGGGCCTCTATCATCTCTATTTGACCTCGCTTCCGGTTCGGCAGTTTATGCAAAAAGAAACTGTTCCAGCGTGAACATCGACGATTACTTCGCAACCGTTGAGCGTGGCTTACAACAGAACGTTCAAATTGGAGAGGTTGAGGTGTTCGATTGTCTGACCTCGGACGATCACAATGGCCTTCTCCGCTGCCGAATTGTTTTCTGGGATAGTTCTTACCTTGATCTATACGAGGTTGTCAGTACTGAACTAGGCTATCCTGTACGCGTGAGCTACGCTTACACCTATATCCGCGATGAGGAACATGTGTTTCGCTATGACAATGCTCCTCATCACCCCGAAATTGTGACGCATCCCCACCATAAGCATATTGGGTCGACTGAGCGCGCAGCCCCTGCCGATCAACCTAGTCTCAGCCAGGTACTCGCTGAGATTGCTGAGTTATGGAGGTAACTATGCGAACCCTGATCGAAAATGTCCACATCATCACGTTGGATGACGAAAACCGCGTTCTGCCGGAGGCCGATTTGGCGCTGGAGGATGACGTCATCGTCGCAGTGGGGGAGGCGCCGGCGGATTTCGCGCCCGATGTGGTGGTGGATGGCCGGGAGATGATCGCGCTGCCGGCCTTCTTCAACGCGCACGCTCACGCCGCGATGACGCTGGAGCGCGGCTGGGCGGAGGATCTCCCCTTCGACCGCTGGCTCAACGAGAAGATTTGGGTGGCGGAGTCGGCGATGACGGAGGAGGATGTCTACTGGGGCGCGGCGCTGGCCGTCGCCGAGATGATCCGCTCCGGCACGGTGGGCTTCGCCGACCACTACTTTTGGATGCACCAGGTGGCGCGTGTGGTCGAGGAGAGCGGCGTCAAGGCGCTGCTCGCGTGGTGCCACTTCGGCCTTGATGCAGAGCAGGAGGTGGGCCAGGTTGCCTTCGAGGACACCGTGGACTTCGTGGCGCAGTGGAAGGACGCCGCCGAGGGCCGTATCCACACGACGATGGGGCCGCACTCGCCCTATATGGACCCGCCGGAGGTGCTGCGGCGCTTCGCGGAGGAGGCGCAGCGGCTCGGCGTGGG
>JAAAOZ010000415.1 GCA_009908585.1 Chloroflexota bacterium | reverse complement strand
CCATCCACGATGGCCAACGTACTGCTCCACGTGATCCCGATGCCCAGCAGCATCAGCAGCGGGTAGGCCAGGATGCGACGCGGCCAGCGCGATGTGAGCGCCATCTGGCCCAGCAGATAGAGCAGCGATGGGATGGCCGTGATCGTGCCTAAGATCGCGGTGACGGTGGGCAGGCGTGGGTCGTAGTAGGCGATGGGCAGCGTTAACAGGATCGCCATCAGGAAAAGCGGTTGGGTGACGTAGGCGCTCAGATGCAGGAGCGCCATCGCTTTTTGGGCGAAATTCAGGCGCGACGAATGGAAGATCGGCCCCGCAAGCTTGCGTAACACCTGCGTGGCGCCCTTGGCCCAGCGATATTGCTGCTGCTTGAAGGCCGCGATCAGGGGCGGCAATTCCGCCGGCGCCACTACGTTGGGCAGATAGCGGAGCTGCCATCCGGCCAACTGCGCGCGATAGCTCAAATCCAGATCCTCCGCGATGGTGTCCAGTTGCCAGCCTCCGGCCTCGAAGATGGCCGTCTTGCGCCACACGCCGGCGGTGCCGTTGAAGTTCATCAACAGGCCGGAGCGATTGCGCGCGATATGCTCCACGGTGAAGTGCGCATCCAAGGCCAAGGCCTGCGCGCGCGTCAGCGGGGAGTAGGTGGTGTTGGTGTGGCCCCAGCGCGCCTGCACCAGCCCCAGATGGGGGTTATGCACCAAGTGCGGGACCGTCTGCCGGAGGAAATCCGGCGCGGGGATGAAGTCCGCGTCGAAGATGGCGACGAACTCCCCGCGCGCGTGGGCCAACCCCACCGCTAGCGCGCCCGCCTTGTTCCCCCGCGTGTGCGAGCGATGTCGCAACGCGATCCGATAGCCCAAGGCTTGCAAGCGGTCGACCTCGGCTTGGGCCTGGGCGGTCGTGTCGTCGTCCGAATCGTCCAAGACCTGGATCTGCAACCGCTCGCGAGGCCAATCGAAGGCGGCCACGGCGCGCAGGATGCGCTGAACGACGTAGCGCTCGTTGCGCAGGGGAATTTGCACCGTGACGGTCGGCAGCGCCGCCGCCGGGATCGGATCAGGAGTGGGCGGCTGCTCGTGGCGATGCCGCAGGTACAGCGCGATGAGAGTCAAAATATAGAAGGCATACAAGGCCAATCCGGCCAACGTTGCTGTGTAGAGGCCGACCAAGACCCGCATCGTTATCGTCATATTTGCGTTGTTTGCTCCAAGGTGGATCCTTTCCGGCTGATGTTGCTTCTAATCTATGGTTGTTTCAGCGATCACCATTATACACGTTTGTGATGAAGATGCGTGGCTCTTCGGGAATGGGCCAACGAAACAGGCCCCAGGGCTGGATTCGAATTCCCGAACTCGTCGGGTGCAAATGCCATATCCAAAAGGCCCAGATGCGTTTTAGGGCGAGCCAGGAGCAGGCGTGATAATATCGTCATCGGGTTGTGAAGTTTGTCCATTGACAAACTCAGCAATCCTGCGGATAATCAAGGGCGATGCGGGGGACACTATTCAGCGCTGGATAGTTTTGTCCTCAGACGCGCTTTACGCTATACTCGTTTATGGAAATGAGATAACCGGGAGCGTCCCATGACGGATGAGACATTTCGCCATTATCGAGCTGGTATCCGAAGGTTGACCAACTTGCTGGGTAAAGACCATCCTCGCTTGGGTGAGGCATTGATTTTGCAACATCGGCTGTTGGAAAATTTGGCTGATACGGAGGAGCACGGATCGAAGGCCGAGTTAGAGATGGGCCGCGCCCACATTTTGGAGAGTTGCAATCGTTTGTGCCATGCTCTGCTTGATGAATCTTTCTATGCCTTGTGTGGTTTACCGGCCACGACCCGCCAGGAGATGGGCGTGGCCTCTGAATCGGAGGCCCGTCCAGCGCTGGATGCCTATTACGAGGCGATGAATACCCTGTTACAAGATGAATCGTTGCGGGCGCCGATTGCCAGCACCAAAGTGCGACGTGGCGCCCGGAAGGGGACGCTATCAATCCTTAAGACGTTGGATGGCGTCCAGAAGGGTCATGTTGTACAATTTCTATATGAAGCGGGACTCATCACCGAGGGGCCGGGCGTTCTCTTCCTATCGGGAGCCGATTTGACCGGCGCGCATCTTCAGGGTACCTTCCTGATCGAGGCGCACTTGGCCGGCGCCGATCTGCGAGGGGCGCATTTGGATGCGGCGCATCTGGAGTGGGTGCGTCTCGGAGAGGCGCGCATGGCGGGGGCCTCTCTCCAGCATGCCTTCTTGGTCGCTGCGCACTTGGCTCGCGCTCAACTCCAAGATGCGCATCTGGAGCATGCCCGCTTGCTAGGTGCGAATCTATCTGGGGCCAACTTATCCGGCACACGAATGGATCACGCGCAGATGCAATGGGCCAGTTTCGTGACGGCTAATTTTCAGGGAGCCAGTCTGGTAAACGCCCAGTTGATGGGCGCGGATCTGGTCTCGGCCAATCTGGCCGACGTGGATGTCTCCGGCGCTAACCTCGAGGCCGCGCTCCTCAGGGGCGCGCGGCTGCGTGGTGCCAAGTACAATGCGCAAACCCGCTGGCCTTCCGGCTTCGATCCGATCGGAGCTAAAGCCATCAAAATAGATGCGTAGATATCCCCGTGGGGGAACTTTTGCATCTATGGGGTTTTTAGATAGAATATAGTTGGAATTCTCGCTGGCGGGAAGGACCTTAGAAGGTTCCTATGTATGTAGGATAGATGGCTTTCAGCAGGGGGCAGAATTAATTTTGTCATTCCCGTGAGTGGATGGTATAACCTGCACAGGGCCTCGAGGAGATGACATTTTATTGTAGGAGGTGGTGGTATGAAAGTCTCAGTAGAGTTTAACGGCATCTTCCGAATTTTGACGAAGACGTCGCACCTCACGTTGGATCTGGCGCCAGGGACAACATTTTGCGAGATCATCAGGCTGTTGGGTGAACGATACCCCGAACTGGCCGGCGAAGTGCTGGACGCTGATGATGGCGCCCTCATCGGATCCAATGGCCTCAACCTCAATGGCAAGCGTATGATCCAACCTGCCGAACTTGACGATGCTCCTCAGGAAGGCGACCGGCTTATCTTTATGTCGGTGTTGGCCGGTGGATAGGGGGTAGAGCGTCGTCGATCTCACGTTTTGATCGTAGATGATATATCGCAAGATATTTTGAGTATCTCAGATAACGCAATATAACGCATGATTAAGGAGGTTGACGAGCGATGCATGGGTATCACGGTAAAATTTTACACATCGACCTGACCGAGCGCACAACGTGGGTTGAGGAGAAGCCGGAGTCGTGGTACAAGACCTACATCGGCGGCGTGGCGATGGCCACACGGCTCTGTTGGGAAAATATCGAGCCGGGCTGTGACCCGCTTTCCCCGGAAAATCCGATTTGTATTGCCAACGGCATCTTCGCGGGCACGCCGGTGCCGGTCGGCGGCAAATATGGCCTGGCGTCCAAATCCCCGCTGACGGGCTTCATCGGCGATAGCCTTTCGGGGAGTTGGTTCTCGATTGCCCTGAAGCGCGCCGGCTGGGATGGTTTGGTGATCCACGGGGCGAGCGATGAGTGGATCAATGTCTATGTGAATGATAAGCGCGTGCAGTTCCGCGAAGCGACGAAGTACTTAGGGCTGGGCACCTTCCAGACCGAGGAGGCCGTCCGCGAGGACCTGTTGGATGACCAGGTGCGCTCGGCCACGATTGGGCCGGCGGGCGAGAATGGCGTGCTCTTCGCCAACGTGACCAACGATGGCCGCCAGGCGGGTAGGACGGGCCACGGCGCGGTGTGGGGCTCCAAGAAATTGAAGGCACTCTCTGTGCGCGGCACCGAAGGCGTCACCGTCCACGATCCCAAGAAATTGTTGGAGATGTCCTTCGACATCACCGATGCGTCGCAGGGGCCACACACCTCGAAGTATCGTCTGCTCGGCACCGTGACCAACGTGCTCAATATGAATAAGCTGGGCTTGTTGCCCACGCGCAATTATCAAGAGGGCACGTTTGAGGACGCCGAGATGGTGAGCGGCGAGTACTTGGAAGAGCATCACAAGGTGAAGAAGATCGCCTGTGCGCAGTGTCCGATTGCCTGTGAGCAGATGTCGATGGCCAAGGAACCGTGGGAGGGCGCGATGACGGGCATCGAGTACGAATGCCTCTTCGCCAATGGCCCCAATCTAGGCATCAACGATATGAACGCTGTGATTAAGTTGATTGATGTCGCGGACCGTGGCGGGATGGACGCGATGAGTAACGGTGTGACCATCTCTTGGGCGATGGAAACCTTCGAGCGCGGCATCTTCAAGAAAGAGGATTTCAAGTGCGCCAAGTACCCGGAGGGCTTCGAGCCGTACTTCGGCAACGGCGAGGCGGCGGTGACCATCGCTCAGATGATCCGCGACCGCGAGGGCATCGGCAAGATCCTCTCGCTGGGAACGCGCCGCGCCAGTCAGATTATCGACGCGGAGCGGGGGACGGAGACCTATAAATGGGCGATGAACATCAAGGGCCTGGAGAATCCCGGCTACGATGCGCGCGGCCTCAAGACCTTCTCCGTGGGCTTGGCTGTAGGCACGCGCGGCGGATGTCACAATCGTACCGCCGCCTACGACCCGGACATCAAGGGGCGAGTGGATCGCTTCTCCATCGATGAGACGCGCGGGAAATTAGCTGCGCGCACCGAGGAGTATGCCGCCGTCTACGACACCCTGCCGCTCTGCAAGTTCATCCGCCGCTGCTTCACGGGCAAGGCGGATCGGGCGGGCGCGTGGCCGGCTATCGCCGAATTGATCAACGCCACCACCGGCTGGGACTTCGACTATGACGCGGTGGATCAGATCGGTGTACGAGCGCACACCATCAAGAAAGCCTTCAACATCCGCGAGGGCTGGACACGCGAGGACGATCATCTGCCCTATCGCTGGCATCACGACCCGATG
>JAAAOZ010000440.1 GCA_009908585.1 Chloroflexota bacterium | reverse complement strand
TACCTTCCTGCAATCTGTCGTATACCCACCTCACACCTATGCCCAATAGCCCGTCGCGACGTCCATTTGTGATATTAGGCAATCTGTGTCATAATCTTAGGTAAATGGGGTTTGAAAATGGTTGTTATCGGCCTGGGATGAAGATAGCTGTTAGGATGATAAATTAGGACGGTATGAAAGTCACAGGTGTAATAGCAGAGAATCATGGTAAACTATGGATGGAAGTCTACCGGGCAGTCCTAGAATTTAAAATTTACGAAATGGGCGCTTTTGTCAAGGACTATATCCGGGATGCGCTTTCCAGAGCGGATAAGGTGTGAGAGCGGGGCAGTTTTTTCAAACCTTAACCAAAAATTTACTATCCTGCGTTAGTTCTGGAGCAGTTTTGTGCTATAATTTAGTTAGTTCAAAGTTATGACGAGGTAGGTATGGGAACCAAAATTTTATATATTGAAGACAACTTTGCAAATCGGATGTTGGTCTCGAGAATTCTCAAGGTTGAGGATTACGAGGTCTTCGAGGCGGAGGACGGCCCAACCGGTATCGAGTTGGCGATGAAGGAAAAGCCGGACTTGATTTTGATGGATGTGAACCTGCCCGATATCGACGGTTATGAATTGACCTCGAAGATGCGGGAGATCCCAGAATTGGCCAATACGCCGATCATTGCGATGACGGCCAATGTCATGCAAGGGGATCGTGAGAAGAGTTTGAACGCGGGCTGCGATGGTTACATCCCTAAGCCGATTGACGTCGATGTCTTGCCTGATCAAATTGCCAATTTCCTGGAGAAGCAAGCGAAAGGGGAATTGCGGTCGGATTAGGCCGTTCCAAGAATAAACCTTCCAAAAGCGGGGAGTTTTCCGAGGAAAAAGCATCAAGTTTGGGAGGTTTTAATTTCTGGAACTACCTTAGGGCGTTTGGAACGTCTTTCCTCCATCAACAGAGACCATTACATCTTTCCTCCGGGCAGAGGCGGCATGAGCGATCCAAATGGGATTGCAGAATGTCGCTTAAACCATTCAACATCTATCCAAAACATAAATATCAAGCGTCAGATACGCTAGTCTTAGTTTTTGAGGATGTGATTCAATGGCGGGAACACCTCCCTCAGAGGCAACGATTTTAATCGTTGAGGATAATTTGAATAACTTTATCTTGATGACGCGCTTGTTGGCCTACTTGGGGGTCAAGCGATGCGAATGGAAGGCCTCTGGGTGGAAAGTGTTGGAATTCGCTGAGACGTTAGGCGATATTGATCTGATCCTAATGGACATCTTCTTACCAGAAGCGGATGGTTACAAATCCTTGGCCTCGCTGCGGGCGCATCCCCATTTTCAGGATGTACCCATCGTCGCAGTGACGGCCGACACCTCGGTGGAGAATCTACAGCATGCTCAAGCTGCCGGCTTCGATGGCTTTATCGGCAAACCCTTGGACACCGATCGATTCCCTGAACAGGTGCGGCGGTTATTGAATGGTGAAGAGGTATGGGAACGGGAGTGACCCAGCAGGGTAAGGCTCCTGATGTTACCCGAACGATTCCGACGACTGGCATGCGAGGCGGTCTGGGACGTACGCTCCTCACCGCCTTTTTGATCCTGGCGATTGTGCCTTTGGGATTGATTGGTAGTTATGCTCTCCAACAAAATCGCAAGAATCTGCGCCTAGAAGTGGAGCGTAAGCTTCAGACGCTGGTCACCTTGAAAGGGGAAGAGCTACATCTTTGGTTTGAGAATTTGCACACCTCATTTCGTCTGGCGCTTTCTTTGTCTGAGGCGCAATCACTTGCGACGTCAGAGGCCGCGCGCCGTGCGTGGTGGGCTGATTTAACGACGCAGATGCCTAGCTTGCGTGGTGTAGAAATGATGGATCAAACAGGACAGACGGTATGGACGCTGGGAGCCTGTTCCCAGATGATAGATGATCAATCCCTCTCTATGATGATCTCCTCCGCGATGAGCGCGACGCCATTTAATTCCTCTGATAATTCCTCTGATCGGTTATCTGAGGAGATGACGTTTTCCATTTTTTACCCAGAGTCGAACGCTGATGAGGCGCTGGTAGCGATGGCGCTACCCTATGAGACCGAAACCTACATTTTTTGTATGGCGGCCGAAAGGCTCTGGAATGTGATTGGGTCTCATTGCGAGGGCGTTGGCGCCAGCAGTAGAACTTTTTTAGTGCATGATGATTGTCTATGGGCGCGGCAAGGAATCTGCACCGAGCCGGCCGAGGATAGTATCATTGGCGAGCACCTCGCCAGCGATTTTTACGTGAATCATGCGGATGTGACTGTGGTAGGGGCTTATTATCCCATGCCTGCATTGAAGGCGGGTATCCTGGTGGAACAGAATCAGGCCGAGATCATGGCCTCGTCGGATCGGATGGCCGCGACCTTCATCGCCTTGGTGCTGGCGGGCGCCATCGCTACGACGACCATTTCCGCCATCGTGATTCGGCAGATTACGCGCCCGGTGATTCAATTGACCGAGTCGGCGGTGGCGATGGCTGAGGGCGATTTGGATCAGTCAGTCGCCGTCACCTCTCGCGATGAGATCGGCATCTTGACCTACGTCTTTAACGAAATGGCCGCCGAGTTAAAGTCGCTCTACGAGGATCTGGAGGCGAAGGTCGCTGAGCGGACGCAGGAGCTTCAGCGCGCGAACTATCAGATTCAGCGCCGCGCATTGCATTTTCAGGCTAGCCAAGAGGTGAGCCAGGCCATTACCTCAATTCGCGATCCGGAGTTGCTGCTCAGTCGTGTGGCCGAGTTGATCCGAGATCATTTCGTCTACGCCTCCGTGGCCGTCTATTTGGTCGAACCGGGCGGCGGTGAGATCCGGCGTCGTGCGCTCAGCCCGATGGCGGAGGAGTGGCCGGAGCGCTGCTACGCCGGCGATGGCACCATCGTGGATCGCGCGGTCCGTCATCGGGAGTCGCAGGTGATCACCGAGGCGCTGGCGGGCGAGGATGAGATCCCGTGGCATCAGCGATTGCGATGTCAGGTGGCCGTTCCTTTTCGGATGTCGGTAATCAGCAGATTCCCTGATCTACGACAAGAGGAGCGTGTCCTGGGCGCGATGGCCGTCAGCTCCACCGGGCGGGAGCGCATCCAGGAGGATGAGATCACCGTTCTCAAGATTTTGGCCAATCAAGTGGCCATCGCGTTGGAGAATGCCGAAGCTTACGAGCGTGAACGGCAGGCCGCCGAGCAGTTGGAGGAGGCGGAGGCGTTCAAATCACGCTTTTTGGCGAATATGTCGCATGAATTGCGCGAGCCGTTGAACACGATTATTGGCTTCTCCCGCCTGATGATCAAAGGCATCGATGGGGAGTTGAATAGCCAACAACTCTTGGATTTGGAGCAGATTTACAACGACAGCAAACACCTTCTCTTCTTGATCAACGACATCTTGGCGATCTCGCAGATTCAGGCGGGATTGATGGAGTTGAAATTACAGCCCGTCAACCTCCATGAGGTTGTCTCTGGCGTGATGCCGACGGCCAGCGCGTTGGTGCGCGGCAAGGAGATCGAATTGGAGCAGGAGATCGCCGATGATCTGCCGATGCTGCGGGTGGATCCCGGACGCTTTCGGCAGATCATCGTGCATCTTTTCACCAACGCGGCGAAATTCACCGAGGAGGGCAAAATCACTTTGCGCGCGTGGTATCCAGGGGGGGAGCCGGATCGAGTGTACATCAGTGTGAGCGATACCGGGATTGGTATCCCCCCGGAGGATCGAGATCGGATCTTTGTGCGATTTGAGAAGGGCCAAGATCCGCAAGCGATTCAGATGGCGGAGCGACGGCGACCAGGAGCCGGATTGGGGTTAGCGTTATCCAAGGAATTTGTGGAGATGCACGGCGGTCAAATCTGGGTCGAAAGCGAAGTGGGGAAGGGCAGCACCTTTACCTTTTCGGTGCCCTGCTATCGGGCCTCAGATTCAGAGATGGATTGATCCCTTGATGTGCGTAGACCGCAGGGAGGCATAGTGAGCGAAGAACAAATCACAAACGATAAGAATGAACGCGACGCGGCGGAAGGTGCGGAGCGGACTGTTTTTAGTTGGCGTCAAAAATTGATCGACCGGGTGCTGAAGATACTCGCGCTCGTGCTGTTGCCTGTAGCTGTCGGAAGTGCTTATACCCTCTCGAAGGCCGGCGATATTGGCCTGACCTCCGTTGTGTTGGTGGCTTATCTGGTGTTAGTGATCAGCGCGTTGATACCCCGGCTGCCCTATCGTTGGCGGGTTGGGGGGCTTTTGACGGCGCTTTTTATCTTGGGGGCCGGTGATTTGCTTCTCCTGGGATGGGAGATGAACGTTCACCTCATGCTGATGACGGCCTCTGTGTTAGCTATTATCTTTGGTGGATCACGAGACGGATACATTACGTTGGGGTGCGTCAGTGTGACGTTGTTGGCCTTTGTTATCGCTGAGCGATTGGGCGTCTTCCCAGCCTTGGCAGGACAGGCCCGTCCTGGTATTCCGGGATGGGTGACCTTGCTATCAGAGTGGGCATTGTTTACCATCCTGGGCGGGGTGATCTTGGCTTCCTTAGATTATCTCTATCCGCGTATGACCCGGACTATCGATTACCTGCAGGATTGCGTTCAGGGGATAAAGACGGAGCGCGATGAATTACAGGAGCGGTTGGAGATGCTCCAGGCCTCGAATCTCAACTTTCAACGGCGCGCGATGTACCTGGAAGCCAGCTTAGAGGTCTCGCAGGTGCTTTCGACCCTGTTTGAGGTCGAGCCGCTGTTGGATCGAGCGGTGAATTTGATCACCCAGCACTTTGGCTTCTATCACACCGGCATTTTCCTGATGGATGATACTGGCGAGTGGGCCGTTCTGCGGGCGGCATCCTCCGCGGGTGGGCGTAGAATGTTGACCAAGGGCCATCGCCTCCGTCGCGGCAGCGATAGCATGGTCGGTTGGGTCGTGGAGCATC
>JAAAOZ010000198.1 GCA_009908585.1 Chloroflexota bacterium | reverse complement strand
TGCGCGCGGATCTTCGCCACCGCCGATTCGATGAAGGCGGCGGGCGTCCACGCGCCCTCACAGCCGCAGAGATCGAAGAGGAAGTGGCGCAGGATCTCCATCCCGCGCGGGGTGTGTTGCACCTCCGGGTGGAATTGCAGGCCGTAGATGCGGCGCGCCGGATCGCCCATCGCGGCCAGGACGCCGTTCTCGCTGCGCGCCAGCGGCTCGAAGTGCGGCGGGAGCGCGGTCACGCGGTCGCCGTGGCTCATCCACACGTCCAACGTGGCGGGTAGCTCCGCGAAGAGCGGCGCGTCGGGCGCCGAGACGGTGATGCGCGCGGGGCCGTACTCCCGCTCATCGCCGGGCGCGACCTCGCCGCCCAGGCTGTGGGCCAGCACTTGCATCCCGTAGCAGATGCCCAACACCGGCACATCCAGCGCGAGCAGGCCATCGGGCAGGGTCGGCGCGTCGGGGGCGGTGACGCTCTCCGGTCCGCCGGAGAGGATGATGCCTTGGGGCTGGCGCGCGCGCAGCCGGTCGGGATCGACATCCCAGGGGAGGATTTCGGCGTGGACGTGCAGCTCTCGCACGCGGCGCGCGATGAGCTGCGTGTACTGCGAGCCGTAATCCAAGACAATGATCGTTTCTTCGGGGAGCATTAGGCCGTTCGCCGGTTCAGGCTTCATCGTCGTCAAATACAATCATGCCGTCATCGCGCATCTCGGTGATGATGGCCAGCGAGTGGATGGGGACGTTCAAATGCGCAAGCTCCTCGCGTCCGCCCTCGAAGGATTTCTCCACCAGGAAGCCAAGGCCGACTAACGTGGCGCCGGCCTCCTCGACGATGCGGCTCATCGCCAAGATCGTCTGCCCGGTGGCCAGGAAGTCATCGATGATCAGGACGCGGTCGTCGGGGCTGATGAATTCGGGCGAGACCATCAGCGAGACATCGCGGCCCTTGGTGTGCGAGGGCGCGAACTCCACGAAGACCGGCTCCTGCATCGTCACCGGCTTGTGCTTGCGCGCGTAGACCAGCGGCAGCCCCATCGCGTAGGCGACGGACATCGCGGGCATGATGCCGGAGACCTCGGCGGTGAGGATGCGCGTCGGCTCCGTCGCGGCGAAGACGCGCGCGAATTCGGCGCCCGCCTCCAACATCAGCGCCGCATCGACCTGATGGTTGATCACGCTATCGATTTTGAGGATGCCATTGCCCAAATTCTGCCCTTCTTCACGGATACGTTGTTTTAAGTTCTCCATCGTTTTCTCCTTCTCTACGGCTAAAAATAAACTGTCGGATGATGCAAGGGTGTTTCCTTTGGTCTTACACAATGAGGAAGAGGCGTGTTGCGTATTTCGTATTGCGTAAAACGTGGGGGGAATCGTGGATTTAGGCCGTTCCAAGAAAATAAGCCTCCCAAAAACGGTCAGTTTTCTGAGGAGAAAGCATCAGGTTTGGGAGGTTTTAATTTCTGGAACTACCTTATCCTAGCACAACCTGGCGATAAGACAACTCCCCGGCGGGGATCAAATTAAGATCATCGCCGGGGAGGTTCTCTGTGGATGTTTCGCTTGGGGTACAAGAGAGATAATCTACTCTCCCTACCACATCTCATCATCGTCTATCGAACCCATCACAAAGATTTGCTTGCCATCCTCGGTGCGGATGCGCCGGCCTACGGTTTGCTCGAAGTTCGTAATCTGTTCGGGGCTCTCGCCGTGGTGGGCCAAGTACTCGAAGTCCTGCATCGTAAACTCCGGGGTGTCCGGCCCATCGGGCAGGGAGAGTACCTGGCGCTCAAATACGTCGCGCGCCTTGATCAGATCGCGGGGCAGGCGAATTTCAGCCTCGCGATTGCAGTGGAGGGACGCTAGCATCAAGGTCTTGGCGCGTTCGGGACTGATGCTTTCCAATGGCATGTCCCTCGAGTTCGTAAAATATTGGAGCAACTGCTGGGCAGGCCGCCGAGGCGTCACGAAGATGTCTTTGACCGAGCCATCCCACGGCGGGTTGTAATCCAGCAGCACGCCCAGCGCCTGAGCGCGTCGCTTTCTGGCATCGACGTACCATAAGATGGCCAGGAACGCCTGCGATTTATCGCCAAACAACCTCTCTTCATCGTCATGATAGAGGGCATCAAAGAATAGAGCGGGTCGACTTTTGATCTTACCGACATCTACCCCCGCAGCTTTCAGCCACGAGAGGGTCAGCGGTCGCAACTCAGGCCCCAGTTCCTCTTTGGCCATCTGCCGCAGAGCGTCATCGTAGCCGCTCTCGGCCAGCCAACCTGGGATCACCTCATCCAGCCGGGATTGCACCGCTTCCGAAGCGGATTGATAGGCGCGGAGCATCGTCTTCACGAATAACTCCGGCGAGACATCCCGCGCGAGGACGTCCAAATCGCCTTGGATGGCGGCGTCATCTTTGTGCAACAGCGCCTCATCGGCCCAGAGGTTATCCATCCGAGGACGCAGCATCGTCGCCGGTGGAATATTCCTACGTCGTCGTTTCTTTTTGCTCATCTTATTCCCTCCTTTTTGGGGATTGGTATTTCTCGCGGATCTGTCCCTCATTATATCACAAGTTGGACATCAGCATTGCCAAGAGTTCCTCGCGAAAGGTGCGGCCGCCCGGCGGGCAGTCGTTTTGATCGTGGAGGAGAGCCGGTTGTTCGTGTTCGCAAGCGATGGCGAGGCTTCTGGAAGGGCATCGCCGGGGAGATCGATATAAACATGCCCCCAACGGGTGGTGAAAAGCCGTTGGGGGCACTACGTTTCTTAATAGAAGCACACCTACTTCGTAAACTTGATATCGCTCACGCGGAAGGAATGATCGCCGGTGACCAGGTAATTATTGACGTTCAGATCAATCTCCCTGACTAGCTTACGAGAGATGGAGGGAAAGTAAGTCTCCAGCGGGATACGAACGGTTTGTGCCTCCCGTTGCGCTTCGACGAACTTACCATCTCCCAAGACGACAGAGTTCTTCCCCCCAAAGCCGTCTTTGATGAACAATTCACACCGCGATTGTTGATCCCCAAAGCTGATGGTCAATTCGATGTAGTTATATGCGGTTAAATCCTGCGGCTCTTGGAATTGCAGGGCAATGCCGGCATAGGCTTCGCCATCTTGCCCCATTTGATAGTAGAGATCATAAGCTGTGTGGTATCCTCCCTCCGATAAAGAGGAGTAAACCGTCATATACCCCTTGCCTTGATCAACGCCAGGTTCTTCAATACCTTGATAGAGATAGGCGCTTACAGTGCCTTTCTCTATCGGAAACTCGGTTGAGTCGACTTTTAGCGGCTGCTTACACAGCCAAGTCCCTACCCAAGCAGCGTAGAGCATCGTAACGAGGTAGAGCAGTATGAGACTGGGCCATCGCAGCTTGCGCTTTAACTTTGGAGATTTGAAAGCTATCCAGAGGATGGACATGAGGAAGATGAAAAATCCGGCCATAGACGCGGCCCTGAGCTTTTCCGGCGTGGCTATGATGGTGTTCGCCTCACCAATAAATGTAACGAGGGTGGTAAAGATTCCCAATAGAGCCATGATCGGCCCGAACCAATCTATCAAACTTTGCTTGTTGTTCGATTCAGACATCAGCGTTACCTCCTTCGTTCGTCTCTAAGTCTCTGGTTGGCGCGTGCCAACTTCGCGCTTCTCAGGATGTTTATAATCCATCGCCCGGACGTAAACATCCGGGCTAAGAGGGCCAAGCCCTGCGGGCTACAGGTCATCGCTATGTAAGACCGTTTACAATGGGTTGGATTTGATTATCATCCTTCGTTTTTTTCCAGAAACGGCATGATGGTACTGTTTTGATGGTGTTGCCGTTGGTTTTTGGTGTACTTGACCACGCGATCTAGTTGTTTTTGACCAAAGGAGACAATACCGTATTCGTTTTGCCAGGAGAAGTGGTAATCCAAGACTATCTCATGGTTGACGAAATGAGAACTATTGCCCTTGACCTGTCCGATAAATTTGCTGATCAGGACACTGGTTGGAATGGAGACGACTAAATGAATATGATCCTCAATCCCGCCGATAGCGTAAACGTAGGCGCCTAAAGCTTTGGCCTTGGCTACAATGGCAGCGTGCAACGATGATTCCCAGGTGGGATCAATCAATGGCCTGCGGTTTTTAGTGGCCCAGGTGATGTGATAGAACAATCGCCAATACGGCATACGTCGTCTGCTCCTTTAGCTTTTCCTATGGGAAGAGAGTTCAGCCCGCAGGGCTTCGTTCTCTTAGCGCGGGGACTTCTATCCCCGCGCGATGAGGGCAAAACTATTCCCGGATTATTTCCCATCAAAGCCTCGCTCCCTCACCCCGCCGAGGCGGCGGCGCGCCGGCGATTGAGGTCGAGCAGGCGCTGGAGGATGTCGCGGTCGCTCAGGTGATGGGGCCAGCCGTAGGCATCTAAGACGGCGCGATCCAAGGTGGTGTGGATGTAGTCCAGGTAGCTGATGTCGTCGAAGTTGATGAGACGGTCATATTCTTCGTGGTAGCGCTCGGTAGGATGGGGAT
Organism: Chloroflexota bacterium; assembly: GCA_009908585.1. Taxonomy (GTDB): domain Bacteria; phylum Chloroflexota; class Anaerolineae; order B4-G1; family SLSP01; genus JAAAOZ01. The sequence goes on along the minus strand of JAAAOZ010000198.1, from coordinate 485 downwards.
GGCCTACCAAGATCGCACACATCCAAAAAATGCGATTGCGCGGCGGCCATTTCGCTCAAGAACATCCGATTCCATTTCTTGACAAAATCTTCCGGGGTCATCTTGGGGGACATACAGACTCCTTCATCCGAACGATACGCTTTTTCTTAAAGATGGGTAGGCTGATGCGACACAATTCTGTGCCACGCCTATTCTACATCAGGATGCGAAAGTTGCGAAAAGGAAGTAGGGCGGATTGGTAATCCGCCTGTCGGAATGCCATTCCGACCTACATCCGATGGAGAGGAGAAGGGGGAAGCAAAGCTGGGGGATGAGGAGAGGCCGGTAAGACTTACTTTTTAGAAAAGCTAGGCGACCTCGTCACCCTAGCTGCGTTACCTAGGCCCTAAAGGTGGGCGACCTAGCCATCAAAGGTAGTGCACCTAGCCACCCTAGATGCACTACCTTGTCACTAAAGTTAGGCGACCTAGGCCTTCTAGATGCGT
>JAAAOZ010000276.1 GCA_009908585.1 Chloroflexota bacterium | reverse complement strand
GATACTCCCACGACGCCTCCACAGAGGCCGGGCGGGGCGCATTGCGACCGGGCGTCGCGTGCAGCTCCTGCACCTTCTCCTCGGTGATCCCCAAAAAGTCGGCGATCCCGCGCACGTACTGCCGTCAACTCGCCCATCTCTACATCCTCTCATCCCAGGGATACTCCTGGGCCGTCTTGATCGCCCACCACATCAGGCCAAACCCCACGATCTCCATCGCCGCCCCCGCCGCCGCCACACCCCACCACACCATATCCCACTCCTTTTTCTACCGCCGGGAATGCCCGTACCCGGCTGTGTTTACTATGCCAGAAATTTAGTCGGGCAAGGCCCGCCCGCGCGGAGCGAGTTCCTGGCCTACCGCCGAAAATAACGGCGTGGGGGCCGTGATCTCCCCCACGCGCTTGCCAGACGTCCACGCCGCCAACGCCTCCAATCCTAACCGCTTCCGCGCCTGCTTGCGCAGATACGGCCCGGATACGTCCACGCCCACGAACCGCCGCCCGTGCTCTTGGCAGACCACGCCGGTCGTGCCGGAGCCGCAGAATGGATCTAGGACGGTCGCGGGCACCGGATCGGCGTCGTGGTCGCAGGTCGGACGCCAACCACACTCCTTAATGGTCGGAGGCGTCCATCCTGTCGAATCAACTTTTGTAGATGTATTATTGTAAGCGTGCGCAGCTTCTCGCTTCTCATAATGAGACGTGCTCTCCACCACCCGCTCCCACGGCGCGCCGCACTCAGGGCACACGCCGCGCTCCGAAGTCCCCGCTAGGATGCACGGCTCCGCGAGGCCCGGCGGGAAGGTCGCGAAGTGCGCGCCGTGATAAGGTTTGGTAGCGATCTTCCAGACGGTGCGCTTGTTACGGGTGGACGCAACTGGCTTACGTGAATTCTCTGGCCTATAAAATGCGGCTCTTGGCTCCGCCGCGTTTGTGTCCGGCCTTCCGCCGCCGGGAATATCGCCGGCCCGGATTGATTCTTCCTTCACCGCCTCATGATCGTAAAAGTACCGCTCCGACTTCGCCAACAGGAACAGGTACTCGTGCGCCTTCGTGCAGCGGTCGGTTACGCTCTCCGGCATTGGATTGGAATTGTGAGTTAGTACGCCCGATGATAGGGCAAACAAGTGAGGTTCGTCCTCAACCTCAATGTCCCAAAACTTACGGGCACGACTGCGGCGAATTTCTACGATCTCCATATCTTCCTTGGCGTTGTGGTGGTCGCTCCGCTTAAATCGGATCTCGCCACGGAAGCCCTTGTGATCTCCGTTCTGGCTGGTTGTCCTCACGGGGTTGAGCCGCAACTGGTAATCTAGGCGGGCGCATAGCGTCCTCAAGTCCTGCTCTAAATAGTAGTTTCGAGTAAACCCCAGGCGATAACGGTCATTCGCTTGATCATGGTGCCCATCGCCTTCCAAGTAGCCGTTAAGTAGGTTTCTCAGAAAATCGTTGTCCCGTTTCCACGCCGCCGGGGATAGTCGCTTATTCTTTGCAGTGTGACCGCTCAGGTATATATCCAAGATCGCGACAAGAATCGGACTATGGATGCGAATGGTCATCCCGTTGTCGCTGGTTTGGTATTGACGACACGTTCCGCCATAGGCTTCGGAAATTTGCTTGAGTAGATTGAATCGGCCCTGTTCGTCGATATGACTTGCAATTTGAATGGTATCTGTGCTATCCTTACTACCCTCAGCTAGATACATACCGACAAACCATCCAATGCTATTGGGTAGGCGGTCAGGTGTTACGGTGTCCTCTGGCTCCGGCAGCGTTGTCCAGTCCAACACATCGCCCGCTTGCAGTTCGTCGGCACGTCGTAGTCCACGCTGCGTAGGCCAACGATGGTCGGGAGTACAGCCGATGCGCTCACCGCTTCGCAGAACGATCTCGATGGGATGCTTTGGGCGTGGCGTTTCGTGGAAACCCTTGACCTGCGTCCACTTCGCGCCGTTCCAAAGCTGCACCGTTGACGGATCGAGTCGAGCTAAGTCCTTGATGGTGTCTGGCCCCGCCCCGTTCTGTGTTCGGGCGTAGACCTTCGTACCACCGCTCAGGCACTTATGCCAGATGATGTCGCTGCGCAGCCACCAACCATCGGCTTGCAGCGCAAACGCCACGCGCCACGGAATACCGCAGAGGTCTTTGGCTTTGAGGCCGGCGCGGCTTTTGTCCATCCCACTCCTATGAGGAACTCCTCCCATCCCAACGCTGTCTACGCTTTCAGAACGCCCGTTACTAGGATTCGTAGCATAACTATCCCCAAAATTTAACCACAGCGTCCCGTCGTCCCTCAGCACCCGCCACACCTCGCGCGCCGCCAGAACGATGTGACCTACGAACGCTTCCGGCGTCGGCTCCAACCCAAGCTCGGCGCGCATCGCCGGGACGGTGATCGGCGGCAATCCGGCCATCGGCGTGTAGGTCACGGCGGGCCACGCCCGGGCCTGCTCGCCCGCATACTTCCGCAGGCCCCAATAAGGCGGCGATGTCACAGCGCAATGCACGCTCGCCGTCGCCAAGGGCAGCCGCGCCGCGCTGCCGTTTACCAGCCATCCCATAGTCATCACATCACCTTCGCCGGCGTCACACACTGCTGGCCTTGGTACTTACCGTCCCGGTCAGCGTAAGTGTAGGCGCGAACACACCCTCCGAACCCATGGATCTCCGTGTACCGCCCGACGATTGGTTGCAACTTCTCTACGATCTCATTTGCGTTCATCATCCACCTCCAACATCTTCTCGATCCGCTGCTCTACACCTCGGTAAACTTGGCGCTGGCTCTCGGTTAGTAGGTCACCAACTCCGTTGTCTAAGCGTAGCGATTCCAGCAGAGTCTTAACCTGCCGGAGTGCGTCGTGTACAGCGCGTATCTCATCGTAAGCCACGACAAGCTTCGACTCATCGTTGATCACGCTGGTTCGAGACAGCCTGGCGTCCATCTGCCAATCCCGGATCACGCTCGCCAGCGTGTCCGGTGATGCACTCTTCGGCAACCCGGCAGTCCGGCATAGCCACGCCCAGCGGCCATCCATCACAACGGCGTTTTTAGTAATCTCGTATTTTGCCATAATTCCCATCCTTTCGCCCGGCGTCGTGCTGACCGCCGGGCCTTGTGTTTTGCGTTGGTTAGAACGGCGCGTCCTCGCCGTCAAACATCTCGGTCTGTCCGAGTTCCTTGACCGCTGCTTCCCAGGCTGAGCGGGCTTCGTCGGCGGCAACCTCGGATGGTGCCCACTCGCCGTTTTCGTCCTTGTGGACATCGAGCCAGCCTCGCAGGGCCTCGACCTCGCCGTCGGTTAGATCTCCCGACGATTCTTTGCCGGTGAGATACCATAGCAACTGCTTGCGCTGCTGGTCGCCGCCGAGAATTTCTCGCAGGTTCTGATTGACGCTCCACTGCTTTTTCGAGCGCTGACCTTCCTCATAGGCAAAGTCGGGCTTTGTCCATTGCGCGATTGCGTTGCGCAACTGACCGGGCGTGTAGGGCCGCCCGTCCGGCGCTTGCTCTTCGGCGGGAGCGGCGGGCTGTTGTTCAGAAGCCGCTGGCGCGTTCTCCTTGAGCGCTACGCAAGCATCGCGTGCGGTACCTTCGTAGTCGCTGATTCGGGCGACGTTCAGCACCTCGTAAACTTCCGCGGCCTTGTAGCCGTGCTTGGCAGCGAAGTCCCAGAACTTTTGCGCATTTTCCTGGTCATCTGACCAGTGCTCTGGCGGCGCTTCTACTTCTTCGTACTCACCCTCCACCACGTCGCCTCCGTAGAGAGCATCCTTCACATCCTCCACCTCTTCGCTGGGTATAGGATTTTCCCGCCGGTGTTTGGCATTTTGCGCGATCTTACGCTTGGCTTCGAGCGACACCTGCGGGTCGATGTTGGAGTCAGCCACCTCTTGCCAGTCGTCTGCGCTTGACGCGGCCCCCTCATCTAAAAATAGCTTGGAGCGCCCGCGTGTATCCTGACCAGCGAGGATTGCAGTGTCACGCTCGTCTTGATAGTCTGAGACATCCGTTGGTTCTAAGGTTCCTGACCGGCGAAGTTCTTCGATCTCGGCACGGCTCGGAGTTCCGAACTTCCGGCGATAAGCGTCAATCAGCGCGCGCTTCTTCACCTTCCAACTCTTCGAGCGGGCGTTGGGTGCGAAGTACTTGTTGTTATATTCTTGCTCATTTGATGTTCCGATCCCCGTCACCGTGAACATCGCCTTGACTTCCTGCGGATCAAAAACGCCAAGCTCCAGCATTTCGCGCATCGTTTGGAGGTCGTCTTTCATAATGAATTCGACCTTGTAGGCGACGTCGTTTGGATCAAGGCCCTCTTGTACAAGTTGAGATTCGGTTAGGCGATAGTAGCGCGGCTCAGTGTGCTGTCCGCAGAAGCGCTTCACCCACTCGATTGTCAGCGTGTAGGCCAACTGGAGGTTAATGTTACCGCGATGATCCTTCCAGATTTGCACTTCGTGCGGGTTCAGAGGGTCGAGATTCATCGACATCGCCCTCCGAACAGCCAAGCCGATCTCGGTGTTGGTCATCGGATTCTTTTTGTCATTCGCCCACGGCGCGACGCGCTTGACGATCTCTGCGAACTGCTGAATTTGATCTTCGTTATAGCCTACAATCGCGCGCTGTGGGTCGCTGTAGTTCGCCAATTCCGAGTTGCCCATTCCTGATTTTTGCTTTGACATCTATATCTCCTTTTTCTCTCGTAGTGATTACCGATTCCAGACTTCGTACTCGTCAAATCCGCCTGCCTTATGGTCTACCAACTCATCGGGCGCTTCTACCTCATCACCCTCGGAATCAATGAGCACCTTTCGCCATTGCCGGGCCGCCGCCCGACATACTCGGCAGCTGCCGTCTCCGTTGCATTCGCAGGTCAACTCGCCAGCAAGGTACTCGTTGACGGCGAGGTGGTAGGCGCTGGTAGGATCAAGCCCGATCTCTTGCGCCCGATCATAGGCGCGGTTGCCGAGGTCGGCGGCCACGTCCAGCTCGAAGCGGCTGTGCTCGACGCC
>JAAAOZ010000452.1 GCA_009908585.1 Chloroflexota bacterium | reverse complement strand
CGTGTAGGCCAGCGGAGCCAGCGCGGGCAGGAGAAAATGCTGATAGGCGCGCAAAACGCCTACAAGGATGCCGCTGGCGGTGAAGAGAAAGGTCTGGAGTAGGACCAGTCGCATCAACTGCGCGCCCAGCGTGACCTGTTGGGCGTCGAAGCCCGGCGCGACGGCGCGAATGACATCGGGGGCGAAGATCGCGGCCACGCTCCCCACCGAGGCCACGAGCAGCAGCGCCAGGTTGATCATCGCCGAGACCAAGCGCCAGGCGCGGTCGTGCTCGCCCCGCCCGATGTGCGCGGAGAGGATGGGGATGAGCGTCGTCGCCATCGCGCTCCCGGCGATGACGGTAAAGAGGCCATCGGGCAACTCGAAGGCGGCGTAGTAGGCGTCCAACTCGGCGGAGGCGCCGAAGGCGTGGCCGACGGCGGCATCGCGGATCAGGCCCAGGACCTTATCGGCCGCGAAGAGCGACGCGACCAGCACGGCGGAGCGCGCCACGCGCGAGGAGGTCGCGGATAGAGCCTTCGGTGCGTCCGGTGTTTTTGCGACATCATGGGATGCATCGGTTGTCTTTGGCATAATGTCCGCATTATAACACAACATCCATACCAAGAGGGAAACTACCTGTCGGGGAGAATGCTATTACACAGAGCTTCGCGGAGTTTTTCACAGAGATACGCAGAGTAATTCCTTTCTCCGTGCCTCTCTGTGCCTTCTCTGTGACACTTTGTGTCCCAATCGTTGGACTGAGGTATCCACGATACGGGAAATTGCACGCTAAGCAATTTATCGCCCACATCAACCCCAACTTCGTTTGCATTGAAAACCCGATGCACCTGCGGATCAAAACCAGCCTCCACGGTAGCTATAAAAAGTGAGACATCGCCTGCCTTGATTCTTTCCCGTTTCGACTTACACTAGAAGAAATCGCGATGAAGTCAGCAAAAGACCCAAGCAATATCAAGAGAGGTTAAGAGAAATGTTGGAAATACCCATTGAAAAAACTTCTATGCTCCAATTGGAGAAAGCTGCCAACGAACGAGGTGACACCCCAACGATGCTGGTAGAGCGCATCATCCGCCGATTTCTTCGCGAGGAGGCACAGCGTAAGATGCAGCGCGAGATTGAAGCATTTGTCGCGATGCACTCCAAACTGCGAGAACAATATCCAGATGCATACGTAGCCGTCCATCAAGGCAACGTGGTAGATCATGACACAAACGAACTCGAATTATACAAGCGCATCGAGGAAAAATATCCTCACGACGTGGTGTTGCTCCGCCAAGTCTTGCCGGAGGCAGAGAAAGTTTATACCTTCCGTTCCCCCAAGGTCGAATATGCATAACATCCACACATACCCGTATGATACTGCCTATGTGCCCGCTATGCCTGTAGTTGATGTAACCGTCACCACACCAGGACAACAACATGCATCTATGACGATAACGGCATTAGTAGATTCGGGGGCAGATGGCTCGCTCATTCCTATCACCATTTTGGAGCAAGTCGGCGCCCGATATGTAGACAAAGCGCGTATGCGTGGCGTTTTGGGACATAGTCAAATGGTAGATATTTATCTGGCGACCCTACAAATTGGAGAAAATTGGGTACACAGGGTCGAGGGTAAGGAAGCAGTTCTGGGCCGCAATGTGCTCAATCACCTTGTGATTACGTTGGATGGCTTAGCCGAGGTTACAGAGATTTCATACCATCCGAATGGATAACAAACCTCAGATATGCAAACCTTGAGAAGATGGGGCCCATATTGGGAGCGCACGATCTCCCTGATCTTGATCCTGGCGAGCTTGTTACTCGCCGTGCGGTGGGAATCGCCGCCCCCCCAGGCGCTCAAGTTTCAGGCGAATCGGATCAGCGCGTCGGAGACCTTTAACTTCGTCAATTGGGAGATCAAATCCCTGGCGCGAAAGGCCGCGTTCGGATTGTTAGCGCCACAACGCTGGCTGGACGACGAAGCCGGCGCGCGCTTTGTCCTGGACTACTTGGATCACGTCCGGGAGGCGGATCGGATCGCCGGGGAGATTCATCAACGCTACAGCGACCCGGAGATCGCCGATCCCGTCGCCGCGACGACGGAAGAGCGCGCGGCGCTGGACGACCTGCGTCATCGCATGGAGCGCGAGAGCCTGATGGCGGAGGCGATCTTGGGCGAGCAGGTCAGCAGTGTACTGCAAGGGGCGAACTTCGGCTTGCTGCGCCAGATCCTGCCGCCCGTCACGGGGGATTTCACCTCCCTGCCCTACCTGCTGATCATCTCGCCGCGCAATCACATCAGAAGCGTCTACCAGCGTTCGCTGCGAACCGGCTTCACCGCCGCCGACCAGACCGCGCTGGAACGCGAGATCGAAGCGGCAAAACCCGACTATTCAGCCTACGTGACGGCCATCGGCGGCCTTTCGGCCTACCCATCGATGTTGCTGGAGAGCAGCGACATCGATTGGATCGCCAACGTTTTCGCGCACGAGTGGACACATCACTACCTGATGTTCCATCCGCTGGGCATGTACTATATGCGCAACGCCGAGACGCGCACCATCAACGAGACCACAGCCTCGCTGATGGGCGAGTGGGCCGGGCAGGAGATTATTCTGCGCTACTACGCACCTTTCCAAGCGCAGGACAAGGCGATGCCAAGCACAATCGAGAAAGAAGAAGAGGAGGAGGAGGAGCCAGCAGAGGACACGCCCGCCGAACCGCCACGCTTTGATTTTCGCGCGGAGATGCACGAGACGCGCGTCAACGTCGATGAGATGCTGGCCGCCGGGGAAATTCAAGCCGCGGAGCAGTATATGGAGGAACGCCGGCAATACTTCGTCGAAAACGGCTATCAAATCCGACGGCTCAATCAGGCCTACTTCGCCTTCCATGGCGCCTACGCCAGCCATCCCGGCGGCGCGGCCGGCGAGGATCCCATCGGGCCGAGGGTGCGCCGCCTCTGGGCGCTGAGCGCGACGCCCCACGCCTTCCTGCGCCGCATCGCGCCGCTCACGACGCTACAAGAACTTAAGGCCGAAGTACCCTAAAAATCCAAAATCACTTACTTGGACATCAAAAACATTGCTATCCGTCTTTGATATGGTATAATCGCGGCAGTATGCACGGGCCGTTCCAAGACAAACCATTCAAAAACAAACACTTTTCCGAGAAACTGGAACCATCATAGAGAAAGAGGAGTTGTAGAGACACAACGTGTTTAATCCAATTGATGCGCTTTTGGGGCTTTTTTCGCTCGATATTGGGATTGATCTAGGGACCGCCAACACCCTGGTCTATGTCCGAGGACGTGGCATCGTCATCAACGAACCCTCCTGGGTAGCCTTGGACAACCATAACCGCAACGTGCTCGCCATCGGCTCGGAGGCGAAGGAGATGGTGGGTAAGACCCCCTCCAACATTGTCGCCATCCGCCCCCTGCGTGATGGGGTCATCTCCGAGTTTAATATTACCGAGGCACTCCTCCGAAACTTCATCAAGAAAGCCCACCGAGAGATCCCGCTGTTGCTACCGCGACCGCGCGTCGTGGTCGGCATCCCCAGTGGCGTGACCGAGGTAGAGAAGCGCGCGGTACGCGACGCGGCGTTGGCCGCGGGCGCCCGCGAAGCCTATCTCATCGAGGAACCGATGGCCGCCGCCCTTGGTGCGGGCCTACCCGTCATCGAGCCGCAGGGCAGTATGGTCGTGGACATCGGCGGCGGGACGACGGAGGTTGCCGTCTTCGCACTGAAGGGCGTTGTGGTGAGCAAGAGCCTCCGCATCGCCGGCGACGAGTTGGACGAGGACATCGTCCAATACGCCCGGCAGAAGTACAACCTGGCCATCAGCGAGCGAATGGCCGAGCGCATCAAGATCAACATCGGATCTGCCTACCCTCTGCCGGAGGAGCGCACGATGGCGATGCGCGGACGCAACCTCATCAGCGGCCTGCCGGAGGAGGTCGAGATCAGCAGTATCGAGATTCGCGAGGCGCTCAGCCGCTCCGTCAACATCATCGTGGATCTGGTGCGCGACTCCTTGGACGAGACGCCGCCGGAGCTAGTCTCCGATTTGATGGAAACCGGCATCTGCTTGGCCGGCGGCGGCGGCCTGCTCAAAGGGTTGGCCGAGCGCATCAGTGAAGAGACCCACATCCGCGCGTGGGTCGCGCAAGATTCACTCACGTGCGTCGCGCGTGGGGCCGGCATGGTGTTAGAGAGCTTCGACAATCTCCAAGCCACGCTGGCCCGGGACGATCATCGTCATCCCGGCGGCTCGGCATCCTAGCCCCTATTGAAAACTTATGCGACGTGATAGTGGACCATGGATTCCATGGGCGCTTTTATTCCTTGCGCTCCTTTCCCTGGCGCTCCACGAGGCCGGCGCTCTTAGACCCGTAGAAAATATATTGAGCTTCGTTATCACCCCGGTCGAACGCGGCATCTCCAACGTCTTAGATACCCTGAGCAATCTCACCCAAACGGCGCGCGACGTGCGCCAACTCCAACAACAGGTCGCGAAACTGCAAGAGACCAACGACGCCCTCATCCAAGAGAACATCCGTCTGCGCGAATATCAGGCCGAGATCGAGAGCCTCCGTACGCAGTTGAATTTTGCCCAGGAAAACCCCACCTATGGCCTGGTCGGCGCCGACATCATCCAACGCGGCTGTGCGACCTATCCCTGTGGCGAGGTCGTCGGTGAGGACACCAACCCCTATCTGCGCTACGTGATCATCAACACGGGCAGCCGCGACGGCGTCGCCGTGGGCATGCCAGTCGTGACCGGCGGCTCGGCGATGGTGGGGCGCATCGCCCGCGCCTCCCCCAACCTCTCGTACGTCCAATTGATCAACGATCCCCAGAGCCAGGTGGCAGCGATGCTCCAACAATCCCGTGTGACGGGCCTTGCCATCGGCACAGTGGAAGGGAACATCTTGATGACGGACATTTTGCCCAATGAAGAGGTTAACCCAGGCGAGACGGTCATCACCTCCGCTGCCGGGGGCCTGCTGCCGCGCGGTCTCATTTTAGGTCAAGTGGATAGCATCGCCTACCAAGAATC
>JAAAOZ010000154.1 GCA_009908585.1 Chloroflexota bacterium | reverse complement strand
GCCCCGACTGGAGAGCTGGCGCATCACGCTGACGCTGCCCGTGATCAACGCCGCGCGTCACGTGGGCTTCATCGTCAGCGGGGAGCGCAAAGCCGAGGCGCTCGCTGCCGTCCAGGCCGAGGGGGCGTTGCCCGCCGCCCGTATCCGGCCCGATCCAGGGGAATTAGTATGGCTAATAGATGCAGCCGCTGCTGCCAAGCTACCAGAAACATAGCGTAAATTCTCTTCATCCGGTTAACATCTTGAAGAAATATGGTATACTTCGCGCGAAGTCGAACCGGCGAGGTGAAAGCACTCTGAGGGGGACAAGGGGCGATCTTTCACCACATTACACTAAATTAGATCGCTGGTCGACACAAATTCATTTAAAAGTCAATTTCAAAGCTAAGAAGTGAGGAGGATACTATGATTCGCAAGCGAAATATATCAGGAAGCAACCAAGTCAAAGTTTCTTTTGCTCTACCCGAAGATCATCCCCACGCCGCACACGCCTACGTCGCCGGCACTTTCAACGACTGGGACGCCAAGGCCGACCGGCTAATTCATCGCAACAACCAAACCTACAGCGCCGTCGTCACCTTAGATAAGGGCGAACGCTACACCTACCGCTACGTGACGGAAGATGGCGAGTGGTTCAATGTGGACGACGCCGACGAGTACGAGGGTGAGAACAGCGTTCTGCTGACCTAGCGTCTCACTAGACCCTTAACACCACCCCAGGTCTGGCCCCCGGATGCAGCGGCGTCACGCCGGCATCCCCCCGGTAGACCTGGGGTTTTTGCTTCTTTTATGAAGCTCGGCAACGCATATCAGGACAGGAAGGGAGAGCCACAGATGATCCATTTTGATCGCGAGATTTGCTGCAATGCCAGCGTCTCCGCCGCCCGCGAGTGGTTGGTCACCAACGGCATCGGGGGCTATGCGATGGGCGCCGTTAGCGGGATGCTCACCCGCCGCTATCACGGGCTGCTCATCGCGGCGCTCAATCCCCCGGTCGGACGGACGCTCTTATTGACCAAAATTGACGAGACGGTCACCTATATGGGCCGCACGTATCCCTTGTATGTCAATCGATGGCGCAACGGCTACGTCGATCCCACCGGCTATCGCTGGCTAGGACATTTTCATCTGGAGGGCACGACGCCGGTGTGGACCTATCCCATCGGCAACGCGCGCCTTGAGAAACGCATCTGGATGGTCCAGGGCGCGAACACGACCTACATCACTTACACGCTGATGAATGGCGAACATCCGGTGGAGCTTGAACTCAAGGCGCTGGTGAACTATCGCGATCACCACCTCAACACCCACGCCGATGAGTGGCAGATGACCATCGAGCCGGTCGATCACGGCCTGCGCATCCTCGCTCGCGATGAGGCCACACCCTTCCATCTGCTGATCAACGCCGATGCGGAGATCACGCCCCTTCACGAGTGGGTCCGCGATTTCTACCTCAGCGTGGAAGCCTATCGCGGCTACGACGCCTTCGACGACCATCTCCACGCCGGCACTTTCAATCTGACGTTGACGCCGGAAGCCTCCGTGACGCTCGTCGCCACCGCCGAGCCGGATCTGCCCGCCTTAGACGGCTCCACAGCCTACGAGGTACATCGGATGCGCGACGCATCGCTGCTCGCCAAAGCCGGAGCGCCAGAGGCGCCGGAGATCCGCCAACTCGCGCTGGCCGCCGATCAATTCATCGTCCAGCGCCCGATTGGCGACGAGGACGAGGAGGGGCGCTCCATCGTCGCCGGCTATCCGTGGTTCACGGACTGGGGCCGCGACGCGATGATCAGCCTACCGGGCCTGACCCTGACCACGGGCCGCCCGGAGATCGCGCGCCAGATTCTGCGCACCTACGCGCATTTTGTGGATCAGGGGATGCTGCCCAACCGCTTCCCCGACGCCGCGACGGCGGTCGAATATAACACCGTCGACGCGACGTTGTGGTATGTCGAGGCATTGCGCGCCTATCACGCCGCGACGGGCGACAAGGGCCTGATCCGCGAGCTGTTCCCCGCCCTGGAAGAGATCATCGCGTGGCACCAAAAGGGCACGCGGTATCAGATCCACGTCGATGAGGAGGACGGGCTGCTCTACGCCGGGGAGCCGGGCCTCCAATTGACCTGGATGGACGCCAAAGTGGGCGATTGGGTGGTCACGCCGCGCGTCGGCAAGCCGGTGGAGGTGAACGCGCTGTGGTATAACGCGCTCTGCACGATGGTGGAGTTCGCGCAGTTGTTGGACGAACCCTCCGAGGCCTACGAGCAAGCGGCCCAGCGCGCCCGCGAGGGCTTCGCGCGCTTCTGGAACCCGGAACTGGGCTACTGCTACGATGTGCTGGACAGCCCGGAGCATCCAGAAGGCAAGGATGACACGCTGCGCCCCAATCAACTCTTCGCCGTCTCGTTGCCCCACAGCCCGCTGACGCCAAAACAGCAGCGCGCCGTCGTCGAGGTCTGCGAGGTCTCGCTGCTGACGACGCGCGGCTTGCGCAGCCTGGCCCGCGACGATCCGAACTTCGTGGGGCGCTACGGCGGCGATCTCTTCGCGCGCGACGCGGCCTATCATCAGGGCACCGTGTGGGCCTGGTTGATCGGGCCGTTCGTGATGGCCCACCTGCGCGTCCACCGCGATCCCGAAGCGGCCCGCGCCTACCTCACGCCGATGCTGCGCCATCTGCGGGAGCATGGCGTGGGCGCCATCAGCGAGATCTTCGACGGGAACGCGCCCTTCGCGCCGAGGGGATGCGTGGCGCAAGCCTGGAGCGTGGCGGAGTTCCTCCGCGTCTGGCAAGCGATCGATCGCTTTGAGACTAAGGGCTGAATGCGCCCAACTGTCGCCCGTTTGCTTGTAAAGCCTCAGAATCGGGTTAGAATTTTACTTGGAGATCCTGCCGTCATTAATACAGTAGTCGCGCCCAATAACATCTAAGAGCGTATTTAGAAATTCAAATTGGGAACCTTGCGAAGGTTATCAAGAGCTTTGATAACAGATTAACCTGTTAGTTGTACTTAGGTAGTTCCAGAAATTAAAACCTCCCAAACCTGATGCTTTCTCCTCAGAAAACTGACCGTTTTTGGGAGACTTATTTTCTTGGAACGGCCTTAATACGTGTTGTTTGAGGTCACTTGTGCAACCTTCGCAAGGGTAAGTCTGATTTTCAAACAACATTCAAGCAATACATTCCGGCGGGCGTACCCTCCAGATTCATCTATTTCCCTACCCATATAAACACAATCAAGAGGAGAAAAATCATGAGAATTGCGGTTTTGACCGGTGGCGGCGATGTTCCAGGACTCAATCCAGCCATCAAGGCCTTGACCCATCGCGCCATCGACGCCGGGCACGAGGTCATCGGGTTGCGCCGAGGTTGGGCCGGCCCCCTGAATTACAACCCCGATGATCCAGAAGGCTCGCAAAAGTGGATGATGCACCTAGACAAGATCAACACGCGGCGCATCGACCGCGAGGGCGGCACGACGTTGCACACCTCGCGCACCAATCCGAGCAAGATGCCCTTCAAATACGCCCCTGACTTCTTAAAAGAATCCGTTGAGGGCAATCATGAGCCAGACGAGTTGGTGGATCTGACCGAGCACGTGCTCGCGTCATTGGAAGCGCTGGAGATCGATGTGTTGGTGCCCATCGGCGGCGAAGACACGCTGGGCTACGGCGCGCGCGTCCACCGCGAGGGATTCCCCGTCGTCAGCATTCCCAAGACGATGGACAACGATGTCTTCGGCACCGATTACTGCATCGGCTTCTCCACAGCGATCACCCGCAGCGTGACCTTCATTCACCAGTTACGCACTTCCATCGGCTCCCACGAGCGCTTGGGCGTGGTGGAACTGTTCGGACGGCACTCCGGGGAGACGGCGCTGATCTCATCCTATCTGGCCGGCGCCGACCGCGCGCTGATCTGCGAGGTCCCCTTCGATCCTGAGCGCCTGGCCCACTTCCTAGAGGAAGACAAGCAGCACAATCCGAGCAACTACGCCATCGTCGTCGTCTCGGAGGGCGCGAAGCCCGTCGGCGGCGACATCACCGCGTGGGGCAAGCCGGATGCCTACGGCCATCGGAAGTTGGGCGGCGTTGGGATGCAGGTCAGCGATATGCTCAAGGACCTGACGGGCGAAAACACCATCTATCAGCAGTTGGGCTACCTGATGCGCTCCGGTTCCCCCGATTCGCTGGATCTGATGGTCGCTGTGAACTACGCCAATATGGCGATGGATCTGATTGAGGAAGGCATTTTCGGGCGGATGGTCGCGCTCCGCGACGGGCAATATAGCAGCGTGGTGGCGGATGCGCCGCTGTTAGGCGTCAAGCGCGTCGATGTGGAACAACTCTACGATGTGGAGACTTATCGTCCCAAGATTCGACACGTTCATCGCAAACCGATGTTCCTTTACTAAGCTTCACGAACGGGTGGCAGAAAATAATAATCCGCCACCCGTTTTCTGATGAAATCACATATTCCTTAGGTAGTTCCAAAATTTAAAGTCTTCCAAACCAGATGCCTTTTCCTCGGAAGATCGTTTGTATTTGGGAGGTTTATTTTCTTGGAACGGCCTTATTCACCAAGCGAGCATAAGGAGGTAGCGGATGGATCGGATAGCAATTTTGACCAGCGGTGGTGATGGGCCAGGGCTGAACGCCTGTATCCGCGCGGCGACTCGGACCGCGCTCCAGAACGACGTCGAGGTCTTTGGCGTCCAGTGGGGTTACAAGGGATTGGTCGGCGGGGACATTAACCAACTGACCAGTCGAGATGTGGGCGGCATTCTGGGGAAAGGCGGCACCGTCTTAGGAACCGCGCGCTGCCCGGAGTTCAAAGAATTGAAAGTCCGTCGGTCGGCCTTGCGCAATATGAACCAGCGGGGCATCGAAGGGTTGATCGTCATCGGCGGCAACGGCTCGCTCGCTGGCGCGTTGGCCCTGCACGAGATGGATTTTCCCGTTATCGGCATCCCCGCCTCCATCGATAACGACATCAATGGCACCAATATGGCCGTGGGCGTGGATACGACATTAGATACCATCGTCGAGGCGATT
>JAAAOZ010000484.1 GCA_009908585.1 Chloroflexota bacterium | reverse complement strand
TTCGACGCTCACCACGCTGCTGGGCGGAATGTACCTGCTGGTGGTCTTCATCCTCACGATTGCGGTGCGGGCCATCTTCAACACGGCGAACAATACGTTGGTGGTCTTCGGGGCGACGTTGGTCATCGCGCTCTCCTTCAATCCCCTGCGGAAGCGCATCCAAGCTCTGATCGATCGGGCATTTTATCGCACCGAGGCGGATTATCAAGAGGTCATCCAGGCGATGAGCACCGAACTCGCCAGCAGCATCGATCTGGATCGCCTGAGCTATCTTCTGTGCGAGGCGCTGCCAGAACAATTGCAGATCAACTGGGCGATGCTCTCCGTTATCAAGCCGGAGAATGAGTGCCTCGCGATGGTCAATTATCAGGATGAGAGTTGTTATCTGCCGCTGGGCCATCCGTTGATCACTTATTTGAAGCGGACACATTATCCGATCATGACGGACAAACCGCCGCTGGATTTCCCGTCGTCGGCTCGCGCGATCTTGGAACAGCACGAGATTCGGCTGTGCCTGCCCTTGATCGTGGGCGACGAGTTGATCGGTCTCTATCAATTGGGCGCGAAGCTGTCCGGCGGGGTTTACAGCCGGCAGGAGATTCAGTTGCTCTCAATGTTGGGGCAGCAGACGGCGGCCTCGGTGGAAAATGCCCGCCTCTATCGTCAATTACAACGCTACAACTTGCGATTGGAGGAGCAAGTTCGCGTTCGCACCCAGGAGCTGGAGACCGCCTATCAGAACTTGGAGGAAGAACACGCCAAGTTGGATGTGGTCTTGCAGAACGTCGCCGATGCGCTCGTGGTGACCGATCTGGAGGGACGTATCACGATGGTCAATCCAGCCTTTGAGAAATTAGTCTCTGATCTTCCCGTAGCTTTAATAGGGCTGCAACTGTGTGAGGTTTTCCCCGATGAGACGTTGACCTCGGCGGTGCGGGCGGCTCGCGAAAGCGCTCCCTTGGTCATCACTGTGGATGCCACATGGAAGCAGCGTATCTATCGCGCCTCGGCGTGCGCGCTGACGGGCGAATCCTATCTCATCGATGGCGTGGTTACCGTTCTCAGAGACATCACGCGCGAGGTCGAGGTCGCGGAGATGAAGGATGAGTTCGTCTCGATGGTCTCGCACGAGTTGCGCACCCCGATGACCTCCGTGATCGGCTTCAGTAAACTGATCCAAAAACAATTTCATCGGAACATCCAGCCCGCGCTCTCTGATGACGATAAGCGGTCGCAGCGGGCCTCCAAGCGGATCGCGGACAATTTGGACATCATCGTTAGCGAGGGAGATCGCCTGACGCGCCTGATCAACGACGTGTTAGACGTCGCCAAGATGGAATCGGGCAAGCTTCAGTGGCAGATTGGCGAGGTCGATCTCTGTAGCGTCCTCGAATCTAGTGTGGCAGCGATCAATTCACTGGCGCGACAGAAGCAACTGCCCGTCAAGATGGAGCTGGCGGAGCGGTTACCCCAACTCTACGGCGATCACGACCGTTTGGTGCAGGTGGTGACCAATCTGCTCTCCAATGCGGTGAAGTTCACGGATGAGGGAGGTATTACGGTGCGCGCGCGACAACTGGAGGCCGGCATGGAGATCGCGCCGCGCGGCCTGCGTTTTCCCAAGGGCATCTGCGATGACCCGCTGGAGCAACCGATGGTGGCCATCAGCGTGATCGATACAGGGGTGGGGATCGCGCAGGAGGATACGCTCTACGTCTTCGAGAAGTTTCATCAGGTGGGCAACAAACAGAATGGCTCGCGACGGCCCGGTACTGGGCTGGGATTACCCATCTGCCGCCAAATTGTGGAGTTCCACGGCGGGAAGATCTGGGGCGAGAGCGAGCCGGGCAAGGGGACGCGTTTCATCTTCATCTTGCCGCTCGATAAGCCGGATCAGCTCGTCGAAGAGATGGCGCAGGAGGACACGGTGTAGCAGCATAGAATCCGATCTAGAAAGAAAATAAAAGCTCCCAAAAACTTGTGTTTTTGGGAGCTTTTAGATCGTGGCGCTTATTTGTCTTACATCAAATCTCCAGATAGGCTTTCCACGCGGCGGGAATCTCGCCGGAGGCGACGAGGTAGTTGCTGCGAGGCGTCTTTGGCTCCCAGCGGAGCTTCATGTTGGCCTCGTGCGGCGTGCGATCCGCCTTGCGCTGATTGCAGCGCGCGCAGGCGCAGATGGTGTTGCCCCACGTGTTCTTGCCCCCCCGACTGACCGGCCAGATGTGATCGACGGTGAAATCCTGCTTGGACAAGATGTGGCCGTTCTGGCGGTCGCCGGGACGGCGACCACAGTAGGCGCAGGTGTATCGATCGCGCTTCAGGACGCCGACGCGATGCCAATGAGCGTTGCGGCGCGGCACGTTGACGTACCGTCGCAGCCGGAGCACTGTGGGGATGGGAAAGACCCTGGACACGCTCTGGATCTCGATGGCGTCATCGCACGCAGCGACAACGCACTCTCGAAGCATCAACGACAGCGCGTGCTTCCAGGTGATCACATCCAACGGCTCATAGCTGGCGTTCAACAACAAAACGCTGGCCATAACGCTCACCTTCCTCCTGACTGATCAAGTCCCACGCTAAGATGTGGGGTGGCTCATGTCCAATATCTCAACAACTCACATACGTCCCGTCTCTTTACTCCCTTGATATGATACCTGTTTTGGGTTAACGTCGAATTAACAGTATGTTTCAGATCGTTTAATGTTCTGTGAAGTGTGGGAAATCCGAAGTAAATCAACTAGAAAAATCGCTTCCGTCTAAATTGTAACGCATTTTTGAAATTTTGCGAATCTTTTCCGTCAGACGGCCCGGAGGTAGCACGCCCATTGTTCCAATCCCTCCCGGGGCGCGAGGTAATAGCCGTTCTGTCGATAGAGCCGGACGACCTGCGGCAGGAGGCCCGTGGTGATCTCATAGTTGATCGTCTCCGCCCAGCCGGCGACCTCCTCCGGCGTGAGTTCCCCCTCGCCCTGGCGGCCGATGGCGACGACCTCATCGCCCACGTGGACGCCGGGAATATGCGTCACATCGACCACAAATTGATCCATGCAGATGCGCCCGCGAATCGGCGCGCGCTGGCCGTGGATCAACACCGCGCCGCGATTTGAGATCAGTCGGGGGTAGCCGTCGCCGTAACCCAGCGAGACCAGCGCCGCGACCATCGGCCCCTGTGTGATGTAGGTGCGCCCGTAGCTGATGGCGCTGCCCGGCGAGAGTCTCCGCACGTGGATGACGGTGCTCTTGAGGGTGAGGGCGCGGCGCAGCGGAAAATGAGGCGCGCTGGCGGGTGTGGGCGCCATCCCGTAGATGAGCAGCCCAGGGCGGACCGCCGCCAGGTGCGCCTCCGGCAGATTGACGAGGCCGGCGCTGTTGCAGACGTGCGGCATCGGGACGTAGAAGCCCTCATTCTCCAGCGCTTCGATCATCTTCGTGAACCGCCGCCATTGACCGCGCGCGTGGGCCAAGTCGGCGGCGTCGGCGGTGGCGAAGTGGGAGAAGATCCCCTCGACGATCAGATTCGGCAGCGAGGAGAGGTAGTACATAAATCCCATCGTCTTCTCCAGCGCCAATCCGTAGCGGCTCATCCCCGTATCGATCTTGACGTGAATGCGAATGGGCCGGTCGGCGCGGGCCGAAAGCGCCTGCGCGGTCTCGCGATCCACCACCGTGGGCGTGAGATCGTTCGCCAGCACCAAATCGACGCCGGATCGGGTCGTGTGGCCCAACAGCAAAATCGGCGCGGTGATGCCAGCCTCGCGCAGGGCCACGCCAGCCTGAATGCGATGCACCGCCAGCCAGCCCGCGCCGGCATCTAAGGCGGTGCGGGCCACGGGCAACAGGCCGTGACCATAAGCGTTGGCCTTCACCGCCGCGATAATCTCCGTATCTGCTCCGACGTGAGCCTTAATCACCTGAACATTATGCGCAATTGCGTCCAAATCGATCTCGGCCCACGTTACAACGCCATCTGGAATCATAAACATCACCACTCCTACGAAAATAGTTGGACAGTCAGATAGTCGGATAGTCACATGGTCAGGTCGTCGCCCCCTGACGTGCGAACGTCTCACATCATAAATCATTTTAGGGAGGTTTCCAGTCGAAACGAATGTAGTAACAGAGAGCAAACGATCGTTGCGTTCGTGCGTAGCTGTGATAGACTTGATTTTGTCTGGTCGTCCATTATTTCAATAAATCTCGTCGATTTAACAAAATAGAAAAGGGGCAAGGAAGATGGAAATCGAAAAGCGTTACAAATTGCTGCCCGTCATCTCAACGATATTTAAGATTGTCGCGTGGATTGTTTTGATTCTCGGGCTGTTGGCCTCGACCGGGGCGTTGGTGCTGTCGTTGACCGGCGGCTTGCTAAGCGCTGATGATATGGGGTTGATTGCCCCTCGGATTATCACGCCGATGAGACTGGGGATACCGGCTTTTTTGGTCGGATTGTTGATCACGCTGTTGAATTTCTGCACGTGGTACGCGGCCGGCGCGATCATCTCGCTCTTCATCGCCATCGAAGAGAACACGCGCGCCACCGCCAAGTGGCTCGAATCGCAGCCGCAGGTCACCACGCCCACGCCGCCGACCTACGATCCGGCGGTGCTGCAAACCCCGCCGCCGCCTTCGATTCGACAGGCGTAGGACATAGCGGCGCATTTTTTCTCGTAACGCGAACAGGGCACGGATTTCCGTGCCCTGTCGGTTGTTAGGTTGGGGATGATCAACTTAGTCGATGTCGTCCTCCGGCGTCTCTGAGGGCACGAGGATCATCTCGTCGCGCGCGGGGCCGACGCCGACAAAGGTGATGGGGACGCCCAACAGCGCTTCGACGCGATCTAAGTAGGCGCGAGCGCTCGTCGGCAGCGCATCGCGCTCCCGCACCTCGCGGATGTCCGCATCCCAGCCCGGCAACTCCTCGTAGATGGGGTGGGTGTTGGCCAGCACATCCATGCCCCACTCGGCGGGGAAGCGCGTGTAGCGCTCTCCCTCGCCCTCGTAGGCCACGGCCACCTTGAGCGAGGACAGCCCGCTGAGAACGTCCAACTTCGTCAGCGCGATCTCCGTCAGGCCGTTGACTTGAACCGC
>JAAAOZ010000065.1 GCA_009908585.1 Chloroflexota bacterium | reverse complement strand
CGGACCTGTCCCATGTGCGTGCGGCGGGAGAGGTGGGTCAGGACGATCGCCTGGGCCGAGGACCGCTCGCAGAGCTCGACGATGTGGTCGAGGTGGAGGTGCTTGCCGATGGGGGCCTTGTCGCGGTGCTCGTCTTCGAGGAAGGTGCACTCGGTGATGAGGATCCTGGCTTGAAGCACGTCTTCGCGTTCGAAGTGTGGGCCCCAGGCGGTGTCGCCGGTGTAGCAGACGAGGGGGATCTCGTGGAGCTGGGTGATGGCGGTGCCCTGCTGCTTGAGCTCGACGAGCTGCTCCTGCGTGAGGCCGGCGTATTGCGGGTCGAGCTTGGAGCGGTACTCGACGACGCAGTAGCCCATGGAGGGGACGGTGTGCCGGGTTTCGAAGGCCCGGAGCATGGTGTGGGGCTTGATCTCGAACTGCTGGTCGTGCTCGAGAGGCTTGAGGTTGTAGGGAGTCTTTTGCGCTTCGACGCCGACCCAGGCGTCCATGAGGGCTTCGATAGCGGGAGCGAGCTTGGGGTGGCAGACGACGGTGCCGGCGCCCATGCCCTGGAAGTATCGCTGGGAGAGGTAGTAGGCGAGACCGGCGGCGTGGTCCATGTGTCCGTGGGTCAGGGCGACGTAGGGCGAGGGCAGCACGGCTCGCGGACACAGGCCGATGTCGAAGGTGACGTCGAGCTCGGGGACTTGAACCACCGATTCCTCGCCGGCGACCGAGAGTCCCTGGACGCGGAAGGGGTGCACGTAGAGGTAGCCCAGTTGCGGGCGTCGGGCGGGCTCTTTCGGTAACATAGGGACCCGATTCGGACTGGGAGCTTGGAGGAAGCGTCTCGCATCAACGCCCAGCCCAAGGGGTTCACGGGACGTGCAATCGGTGGGGCGGGCGGTTGGCCTCGTCGAACCGTTTCCCGAGCGTCTCGCTCGGGGACGGGGAGTATCGGGGCGGCGGTCGGTGGATGCAACCAGTGGGGCCACGAACGCCCCGCCCCGGGCCTTGAAGCCCTCGCACGTGTCGCCGCGGCCGTCGGCCTCGACCGGTATCGACCGTCGAGTTTTCTCGCGTGACGCCGCTGCGAATCAGAGAATTCAGAAGAACCGGATCTCGACCTCCGACCCCCGGACTCGCCCCCGGACTCGCCCCCGGACTCACCCCCGGAATCGCGTCGTGGGCGAACGCTTGAAGCGACGGCGAGGAGGTCCGTTTTCGCCGCCGCGTAGGGACGTCGGCCCCGCGGCGGATCCCCTCGCGTGTCCATTCGGACGATAAGAAGGGTCTGCTCGTGAGCGATCATCTCGATCATTCGGGCCGGGTTTCGCCGGAGGCCTATCGGCAGATCGCGCGGTTCGTCGACTCGGCGGAGGGCGGGCTGGTGATGGTGGATCCGCACGGCGTGACGACGTACGCGAATCGGGCCGCGGGTGAGATCCTGGGCGCGCCGTTCGAAGCGTTGCGGGGTCGGCGCCTGACGGAGTCGGTGCCCGCGAGCTGGAGGAAGCTCTTCGAGCATCACCTGGGTCTGGGCAGCCGGCCGGCGCCCGCGGGGCACGAGTGGATGATGCCCGCGACGGGGGGCGGCGAGGCTCAGCCGGGCGGCGCCGCGCCGGAGCGGGGCGCCTCGCCCGCGGTGCGGGTCTGGAGCGCGCCGGTTCGCGGCGAGTCGGGCGAGGTCGTCGGCGAAGCGGCGTGGCTGACGCCGATCGATCGGCAGTTCGAGGACGAGACGCGGCTGCGTCACACCGCGGACGAACGGGCGGCCGAGCTCACGGCGCTCAACGGCCAGCTCATCGAGGAGATCGAGGCGCAGGATGCGCCGTACGGGCTTCGCTTCGTCCGCGTGCAGGGCGGGTTCACGCTCACCGGCCGCGGCCTGCCGCAGGCCTTCAAGGTGCTGCCGCTGCCCGCAAAGCTCAAGGCCGGATTGCCCGCCGTCGCCAAGGTCTTCGACTCCCTGAGCGATCAGAAATCGCTCGTCAAGGACCCCGGCGGCGATCACTTCGTCTACGTGATTGAGCGCTGCTCTATGTGCTGGGGGCGTGAAGTGGAGCGTCCGGGCGGCTTCATCGCCGCCGGCATCATCGAAGAGTCGCTTCGCTGGCTGAGTGGCGGGCGCACCTTCCGCGTCGATCAGATGACGTGCATCGGTATGGGGCACGAATCCTGCGATTTTGCGGTCTATAAAGAACCCATTGGATAACGAGGTTGTGAGTGTGATGGCAGAAGAGGGGAATGTTCGTCATATTCTCATTGTAGAGGACGATCCCAACACGTCGGAGATGCTCTCTGCTTATTTCTCCTCTTTAGGGTATCAGGTCTCGCACGCTGCATGGGGCCAGGATGCGTTAAAGATCGCGACAGAGAAGTTGCCCGACCTTATTGTGCTGGATATTCACCTGCCGGATATCGATGGTTATGAGGTCTGTTCGCGCCTTCGATCCCAACGACGGACGGAACATACCCCCATCATCTTCCTGACCGAGCGCCGCGAGCGAATGGACCGCCTGACGGGGCTGGAGTTGGGGGCGGTGGATTACATCACCAAACCCTTCGACGTCCAAGAGTTACGGTATCGGGTCAGCAATATCCTGCGACGCAATAATCTGGATATTCTCCTGCACCCGGTCACCGGGTTGCCGACCTCGGTGTTGGTTGAGGAGCAGATTGGGCGCGTAGCGAGGGATGAGGATCTCTCCTTGATCTTGATCGATTTGAGTGGGATGCCGGCCTTCAGCAATTCCTATGGTTTCGTGACCCACGACGATGTGTTGCGGGCGGTGGCGCTGATTATGCGTAACACAGCCTCTGAACTGCTCGATTTTGAGCCGTTCGTCGGCCAGTTGGACACCTATCAATTTGTCCTGATCGCGCCCGCGGACGAGAAGGGAAAGGCTGTTCGGGATAAACTTGACCAGCGCTTGAATGAAGCGGTCTCTTTCTTCTATCCCCATCGGGATTGGGAGAATGGCATGCTCCGTGGTGGAGAGCCGTTGCCGGTGGTCAAGTTCCAGATTGCGCTGTTCTCTTCCGACCAGATTCCTCGTGAGGGAGGGCTGGTCGAGTTGCGTCAAGCACTGGTAGGGCAAAAACAGGTCTGAGGGCTTATGGGCCTTTGGGATTTTGCCAGATAACTCTCTAAGCAGGCCTAAAAGCAGTGAAGGTTATCGCGCTTGTGGAGACCACAGACCTTTTTATGTTAGGCCCATATAGGAAATTGGGTGAAATCAACCCTCGTTCATCCAACGTTTTAATTTGGACACGGAGCATCACCGAGAAGGCACAGAGAAGCACGGAGAAATGATTCTCTCTGTGTATCTCCGTGGAAAACTCTGTGAAACTCAGTGTAACGAGAGTATGATCATCATTCGCACCCAATTTCACCTAAAAACCAATAAGAGCCTTTATGTTATTGCTGGGTTGCGGGTAGAGTATGGAGCAGTTGCCCCGGCGAACTCCCGAAGAGCCGGGATTATAAAAAAGCTTTCAGGGCTTGGGGATAATTTCTCCAGGCCCTGTTTTGCTGTCTATGATCTTTATGGAGTGAGATATGTTTAGATGGCGTTGGTGGCATGATTAGACAGTGCAACTGGCGGCGCGATCTGATGTGGATGATGGGGTTGCTCATCCTGCCGGTGCTCTTCTTCGCGCCGGTGGTCGTGGGCAATCGCACGCTGCTGCCCGCTGATATTCTCTATACCTTCGCGCCGTATCGCGCTGCCGCCGATACGATGGGCGTCACTGAGGTCCAAAACCCGCTGCTCGCCGATCTAATCTTGCAGAATTATCCCTGGAAGCGCTTCTTAGTCACTTCCTTGCCGGAGCGCTCGCTGCCGCTGTGGGACCCATATCTCTTTGCCGGTCATCCTTTCCTGGCGAATGGCCAACATGCCGCGCTTTACCCCCTGACCTGGCTCTTCTTTATATTGCCGATCTCCCGCGCGTTTGGCGTCTTCATCGCGCTTCAATTGGGGATTGCGGGCCTCTCGATGTATGTGATGGCGCGCACGATAGGCGCGCGGCGCCACGGCGCTTTCCTAGCGGGCGTGACGTTCCAATTCAGCGGTTTTCTGATTGCCTCCGTCGTGCATCCGATGATCGTCGCGGCGGCCTCGTGGCTGCCGCTGCTGATGGCCCTGGTCGATTTGACGGTGCGGCGCGAGCGCTGCTTCGCGCAGCCGCGCGCGATGGTGCCGTGGGCGCTCTGCGGCGCGGTCGTGCTGGGCCTTCAGATTCTGGCGGGCCACGCCGAGGCCACCTACTTCTCGTTGTTAGTCATCGGCGCGTTTGGCGCGTGGCGATTGGCCTATCGGCTGTGGCGCTACCCCCGCGAACAGTGGCGCGCCGAGGTCGTTCGCCCGGCGCTGCTCTTGATCTTGATGGTCGGCCTGGGGCTGGCCCTGGGCGCGATCCAGTTGATTCCTCTCTACGAGGTTGTGCAGAGTAGCTTCCGCGAGGGCGCCGTCGCGCTCTCCGACGTCCTCGGCTGGGCCTATCCCAAGCGGCGCATCATCACCTTCTTGGCGCCGAACTTCTTCGGCAATCCCACACATGCCACGCTCTTCAATTTTTTCACAGGACAATGGATGCATGCTACAGTGAACGCCCACGGCGATCCCATCTCGGCGTTCGATTGGGGCATCAAGAATTACGTGGAGGGCGCGGCCTATGTGGGCATCCTTCCGCTGCTGTTGGCCGTGATCGCGGTGGTGCGCCCGCTAGTGGATAAGCACACTGCGCCTTCCGGCTTCGGGCGTAAGCCCACGCCGCGCAAGCAGCGGCTTAGGGTAAAATTACGCAGCGCGTTGAGCGCGTGGTTGTGCGATCCCTACGCGCCCTTCTTCACGCTGCTCTCGCTCTTCTCGCTGGGATGTATCTTCGGGACGCCGCTCTACGCCGTGATCTACGCTCTGCCTTTTTTCGATCAATCGCACTCGCCGTTCCGCTGGGTCTTCCCCCTGACGGTGGCGTTAGCCGCGCTGGCCGGATTGGGCGCGACGGCGGTCGCGGAGTTTCGCGCGACCCACGGGCCGGACGATGAGAATGGAAGCTGCGCCCCCGCGCCCAAGGGCCTACGACGATGGTTCTTCTTCGATACGGCCCCC
>JAAAOZ010000027.1 GCA_009908585.1 Chloroflexota bacterium | reverse complement strand
GAAACTGTGGGCGTCGCAGTAATTACATCAGTGGAAACCGGCGCGGAGGTTTGCACATAGTCACTTCCGAACTTCCGAGTATCGATAGTATTGACCGAGCCATCCTTAATGAGCGCCAAATTTCCATTCAGATCCCAAGGCTGATTCACCAGTACATCCGCGGCCTGCTGAACCCCCTCATCTGTGGTGCCCGTCACAGCTAAAAAAGCGCGGGCTTCATTCCAAGGCGAAGCTATAAGCTGCACATATCCCAGGCTCGCATCTGATGGGAAACGTAACATAACCCCATTCAGCTTTTGATCGATCACATCGGTGTGAGGTAAGAAGGGCTGAGGGAGTTCATCATTGACCTCTTGTAGCGCCGCGTTGCGCGTGGACCGGCCCACGGCGATGATGTGATGCGCGCTCAAAGCCGCCTCAGATTTCGGCAGCCCCAACGTCGTCGCCGGCGCAAATTCAAGCCCGCCGGAGGCCCCGCCCATAACCGCGGCCAACCGCAGTATCGAGGTCCACTCTTCCATCTGAGGCTTCTCCGGCAATGCGAAGAGAACATCGGCTAAATCAGATTGCAGATCGAAAGGATGCGGGAAGAAATCCAGATTAAGCACCTGTTCATCTCGTTCAGTATGCGCCAAGTACAGCGAGGAGGTATTATTGACCCGCAGCCAAACATTCGAATACGCACATTCATCCAGCGGGAATAGTTCCGCCTGGACAGAAATAACGTTATCCCCCCCATAACTAATCAAGGAGAGAGGCAGCGCAACCTCCAACGCATCGTCCAACGCCATCTGATCACTGAGTGCGACCGTCGCAACTGGCTCATAGTTCAGTGACACATTCAGCGACGATCGATCATAATCCAAGTTCTGGGAATAACGAAAGAACAAGTTAAGCGTGGTCTCATCGGTGAGATGCCAGCCCACAGGGATATCAAAATAATAACTGACACCGTCGCTAAATCCCTCCAACATCCGACCTTCATAGCCCAAATCAGCAAAGGTCATCTCTGTATCAAGTGCGGTCTGGGGACGTTCCAATCCAGGCGCCGGCCCGCGTACCAACGCCGAGGAACCCGCCAGGCCAGGAAACCGATCAACCCCGTGAGAACCAAAATCGCCTTGGATGGATTCCAAGGCGATACGAGTATCTGGATCACGCCATCGCTCTCCGGCACTCCGCGCCCATCCTGGACGAAGAAATAACCATCGGGCAGAGAACTAGCCCTCTTCACACCGACGTCTGGATGCGCGCTTGCATAGAGGTTTGTGGTCAGTGTATTCACATTCACCGGATTATCGGTCGCATCGAGCAGGGTCACCGTGTTTTCCATCGCCGCCGGGGTGAGCACCTCCCTCGCGCGCAACACAAGAGTGCGACTGATGCCCGCCTCCGGCGAGAGAGGTGGTAAATCCCATCTTACTCCTGTCGATAGTTCAGAACAGGCGGGCGAGCAACTCACAAATTCTGTGGGGGAGAGAACCGCATTCACCATCGAGAGGGACGAGACGTTGACATCCGTCGTATTCGTCACCATCAAAGTATACGTCAGCCGCGCGCCAGGCGAGACGGACACTGGCCCTCTACTGACTAGGTGCAGTTGACGCTCCGCCAAGGCGACGGGAAGCGCATCTAACCGATCAAGGAGGCCTATCACCTCGTTACGCTCCGGCGTGCCAACCACGATCAAATGCTCATGGGAGAACTCCTCGCCTTGCTCATCCATCTGACCCAACAGAGCTGAGTCCACCGTGCCGCTAATCATCACGCCATACGTCATCGCGCCCAGTTTAGAAGACACCGCTCCCGCGCCCGTCAACTCTGCCGCTGAGGGATTGTCGGGCAGCACAAACCGTACGCGGTCCGGCTCCAACGCATTCTGGGAGAACGGTCGAGGATAACGCGCTAAATCCACCTCAATAGGGCGTTGCTCATAGGGGAGAGAGAAGAAGGATGTGGGATGGATAGTCAAATATGCATTGTGAGGAATGCCACAAATGTAGCTTGCATCCAGCGTCACTTTGATATTATGGGACTGAGATCCAGTAGCGTTGAAACTCGAAGGTGACAGATCGACGCGCAAGCGAGAGTGCGCCTTTGTCGATTCATCTATAGAGAGAATTTGCTGAACTTCCCCATCCAACGTGACAATGATATTCCCAAAAGAAAAGGGCCTTACGGGTTCCTCTAAAGCATCCGCAGGATTATAAGCATAGCTAAAATCCAGCTCGAAGAAGCTCCCCTCCTGAAGGCGCCATCCCTCAGGTAGACGCAGGGTATAATCCACCGTGCTATACGGGCTTTTTAAAACTTTCTCACCGTATTGCAGATCGGATAACTCAACCCGCGCGACAGAAGATGAATCACCAGGTGTCTCATCGATCCCCTGAGCCAAAGAAGGAGAAGCGCCTAGGACAAACCAAGGCAGCAAAACCAGAAGTATCAAACACTTTCCAAGGCAGACAACGTTCCAGGATTTCCGTTGACGATGGTAGTTCCAGGATTGAAAACCACCCCAACAGGATGCTTTTTTATCAGAAAACCACCCATTTTTGAGAGATTTATTTTCTCTGAACGGCCTATACATTTTCATATTCAACACCCCATACCTATCCGGCCAGCATCTCTTTGGTATTACGGAAGCCATTGCCTGACGCTGAACGCTGCAAGGCTCTCTCGACTTGAGCAAAGAACTCCTCTGCACTCAATTGATTACGCTGATAGGTCGCGACGCGCAAATCAAGCTCTCGTCCCTCTCTTTCCAATTTAGAGGACATCGAGGTGATCCCCCTCTGCAACTTTTCTATGAAGCTCTTGGCCTCCTCTCCTCGCAGGTCCGGGAGAAGAATAGCAAACACAGTCCCATTCATCCGTGCTATCACATCCTCTTCCCGCACGTGGCGCATCAAAAAGGTAGCTACCTGACGGATCACCGCATCACGCTCCAGCGGAGAAGATAGAGCCTCTATGCTCCCAGAGTAATCTATATCAATAAAGGCTAAACTCAAGGCATGCCCATTGCGTTCGGATCGCGCTACCTCTTCACGTAGACGCTGCATCAAGAAGGCTTTATTATATACGCCGCTTTCATCCTCCAGAATATTAAATTCGGCCGGAGTCTGGAGAGGTATTTGAAGATATTCCACGAAAAAGACCAACCCGCAGCCCAACACCAACCCAAAAACAGCGCCCAAGGCTATATGCGTCTTCTCGTTGCTCTCTACAGGATAACCAAGTTCTGGCGCTGAGTCAAGCAAATTCAAATCGTAAATCCCTTGGAGTTCCCGAACATAAGCTGACGTTTCATCCCCTATCGTGTTAGCCAAAACCGTAACACTTTCGCGATCCCCGCCCTGCACTATGATTTTTAGCAAATTCGTACCCGACAACGGTTGAGCATCGATCAAGAAACTCGCCAGTTGAGCCATAGACAATCCCAACTTATCGGCCACCCGCTGTCGAATTGAGCGGCTGACGGCTATTTCAGCATACGTATTACCGATCTCCGTCTGCCGACTTAAGATGTCCATGCCGTATACAACGCTTCCTGCGAGGGATGGATCGGGCACAATGACATAGGTAACAGTAGCCTCGTAAATCGCGGGGCGAGTGAACGTAAATATCACCGTGGCTGTCAAAGTGATGATAAAAATCGACAAAATGATCCACCACTTTCGCCATAAAATCAACATATAGGCCTTTAGCTCCATCGCTTTACCTACCCTCCTGGATTTCATCCTCACGCAACGGCCATCTAGAACCAAGCTCATATTTTCAATGCAGATCTGATGTCATGTAAACAATTGAAGTAAGATTAATGCACACGACAAATCGCTTGGGTAGTTCCAGGGATTTAAAACCTCCCAAACCTGACGCCCTTTCCTCGGAAAATCATTTGTTGTTGGGAGGTTTATTTTCTTGGAGGCTCATATAGGAAATTGGGGGAAATCACCCCTCGTTCATCCAGCGGTTTAATTGGGACACGGAGCATCACCGAGAAGGCACAGAGAAGCACGGAGAAAGGAGTCTCTTTGTGTATCTCCGTGAAACTCAGTGTCACGAGAGTATGATCATCCTTCGCACCCAATTTCACCTAAAAACCAATAAGAGCCTTTCTTGGAACGACCTTAACCCGCACCCTTGCATCCCGCCAGACCCTACAGAACTGCTTCGTTTACCCCTCTATAACTCAGACACAACCAAACTTCGGAAGCTGTCAGGTCATATCCACCGTTAAAGATGACTACGTGCATCGTCTATTCAGGGGGGATATACCTCACAAACCTCCGAAGTTTGTCGAGGATCTATGACCTCCGCACCTATCTTAACGATCGAGAACAGTCAATCGACTTAAGAAAGCCCAAGGATCTGATACTCTCGTCCTTCCCGTAAGTAGGGCAAAGTGTACAATGTTTGCTAATTAACGCAACTGTCGCTCCTTTCCATCCAATCCTTCAAACAAATTGCATGGGCTGAATCGAATCACATAGCGCCGGTGCCAGCGAAGACGGAAACGACCGTCAACCATAAGATTTTCAAATCAAGTAGCAGGGAACAATCCTGCGCATACTCGATGTCATGATGGGCAATGCTATCAAATGAAATCGTGCTGCGCCCCTTGACCTGCGCCAACCCTGTGATGCCGGGTAAGACATTCAAGCGTTGATAGTGCCAAGGTTCATAGGCTTCCACTTCCCAAGGAACGTTAGGACGTGGGCCAACAATGCTCATCTCACCCTTGAATACATTAAAAAGCTGAGGCAACTCATCCAGACTAGTCTTACGCAGGAATGCGCCAACTCGAGTGATTTGAGAAGCTTTAATCGGCTTAAAGATCGTGTGTCCCTCTTCAATCTTCCCTTCAACTTCCCCTTTCACAAACGCCTGCATATACGTCCGATGCTGATGATCATCCAGATTGTGCTGCATAGTGCGGAATTTAAACATCTGGAATGGCTTCCCGTCCTTACCAATACGCTCCTGAATAAAGAACGCCGGACCAGGAGAATCTAAACGAATCGCTATTGCACATACCACCATCACAGGTACCACAACCGGCAATAGCAAAAAACAAATCATCAAATCGAAAAGCCGTTTGGCTACCTC
>JAAAOZ010000098.1 GCA_009908585.1 Chloroflexota bacterium | reverse complement strand
CGCCGTCGCCAATGTCGAAGAGTTTTGCCGCAGTGAGCGCTATAATTTTAGCCTCTACGAAGACGCCGACGATTGCCTGGACTCCCTGCCCCAGACCGCCGAAGACGTGGCCCGTCGCCTTGAAGCGGCGATCTAACTCGTCGCGGATGCGCTCCCAGAGGGTGTAGCCGTAGGGCTTGATGACCATACAGCCGCGCACGGGCGAGTAATCGGCCAGATCGGCCTTGAGGACGATCTCGTTGTACCATTTGGAAAAGTCTTCACTTTGGGGCGTTAAAAATTCTTCTGCCATCTTGTACCTCACTTGAGTTCATTGGATGATAATTTCTATACATTGCTTGGCTTAGATCGTCAGACCCAAGCCCTTAATGACGGTGACGGGGATTTGTCAATCCCCTTTGAGCGTAAAGAAAAGATCAGCGGCGCGAAAATCCTCCGCACGTGATCTCGTCTTGGTCGAATTCGATCACGCGGAAGGGATGCACGTTGACCACGTCCGTCGCCTCGAAGCAGGAGCGCCAGGCGCTCGCGCCGTAGTGATGCTTGTGGCCGTGCAGAAAGAGGCGCGGGCGGAAGGCGCGCATCAGCCACACAAAGGCCTGAAAGCCGCGATGCGCGCGATCTTGGCCATCGTGGATGCCGGCCGGCGGCGAGTGGGCGATGAAAATATCCACATAGCGCCCGAAAAAGATCCGATTAAAAAGAAATCTCGGCGCCAATCGAAACGCCCGCTGCCACATTTGGGATTGGTTGTATTGGTAAGGCGCCTCCGGCTTGTAGCGGATGGAGCCTTCCAGCCCGGCGATGAGTACGTCGTCCACGTTGACGACCCGCCGATCCAAGTTTCGCCATCCGCCCGGCGCGGTTAAGACGCGACCGTTGTTCAAATATTCGATGCTATCGTGATTCCCATGGACGTAGAAGGCGTGCCGGACTTCGAAGTGCGTGACGATATATTCCAGATAGGTGTAGGGCAAATCGCCGCAGGAAAGCAGCAAATCTATCTCGCCCAGCAGGGTCTTAGCTTCTGGATTGTAGATCGCGTTCGTGACTTCGTCGCTGACTGCTAAGATGCGCATTGTGCGTCAGAGCGATCCGCGATAAATGTCCAAGTCATACATCCTCAATCAAGATCGCTCAATTAGATCATCGGGCAAGCGCGCAGCGTCGCTGAAGCGCCGATAATTCACGGCCAATTTGTCCATGATTGCCTCTTCGAGATCAATATCCATCAGATAAGCCAATTGCAACAGATAGAGCGCCACGTCGGCTAACTCCTCGGCCAACAATGCCGGCTCCGCCTCCTCGCCCCATTGGAAGTGCTCCAGCACCTCGGAGGTCTCCAGCGTCAGCGAGACCGCGATGTTGCGCGGGCTTTGCTGGAACGGCGAATCGGCGTCGTACCAGCCCATATCAGCCACAAATCGATTCATCAGGTCCGTCAGCTTATCTAAGGTCATATCGCTCATAACGATCATTCAGTATACAATGAAATAGGGGATGGGCAAGAATTAAGTGGGGCTTGTTCCGCGCTGCTCGCGAGGCTATCATGAGCATGAAGGTTTTCAATAATTCCCCCCGACAGTTGGCACGTGGTCGTTTCGTGCAAGCCGTACAATCCTTTAAGAGTTGGCTATGACGTTAGATGCCCCTTGATGAGGAACGCTTTTGAGTAAAGCTTGCTTTACAAAAAGTAAGTCTTGAAGTATAATTAGTAAAGTTTGCTTTCCATATTTCCCTAGGAGGTGTTGGATGTCTATTAGAAAGCGCTATTTCCATCAATATCTCGTCAGTTGGGCCTTGTTCCTGGTTGCTTGTATTCTCTCGTTATTATTAGCCATTTTTCTACCCCTGTCCCCTAATAACTCATGGCGCTATACGCTTGCTGCCCTACCTATGTTCCCCGCTGCTCTATGGGTTGGTATCACCTTGGCGCGGGCTACTGCTCTTACCCTTAACGATATGGATGAACTGCAACGTCACATCCAACTGGAGGCATTTTCTTTTAGCCTTGCGGGTACCGCTACGCTCTCTTTCGCCTTAGGGTGGGTACAGTGGTGGAGTGAGTTCGAAATCAACTATGCTTTTGTTCCTCTCATCGCCGGCGCCTTCTGGGCTGTTGGTTTTATTCGGGCCAGGCGGAAGTATCAATGAAAAATCGCCTGAAGGTACTCCGTGCTGAACGCGACTGGACCCAGGCTGAACTAGCTCAACATCTGAGTGTCTCCCGGCAAACCATCAATGCTATTGAAACGGGCCGGTATGATCCGAGCTTACCGTTAGCCTTTCGCATGGCTAGGCTTTTCAACATGCGCATTGAGGATATCTTCCAACCTGATTTTGAATCTGAAGTGGAATCCCAACCATAAATCTGCGAGGATTAGAACGACGGGGATGAGATGAATCCTCTGTCATAAATCCTGCGGGAGGTGAATCAGTTGAAGAAGTTTATCGCGTTGATGTTGCCGTGGCTCGTGCTCGGCGCGACCCTTGTGGCCGTCGTCGTGCTGGAAACTCTCCGCACGCCGGATTGGCGGGCGGAATTGAAGGCCTACGTCGCGACGCAGGCTGTCACGGGGACGCTTGCCGTGCAATCGGTGGCGGAGGCCGAACGGCCCTGGCACTTCGAGGCGGCGATGGGAGAGCTGATGCGTCAGGAATGGACGACGTGGGGCACCGTCGAGGAGATCCCCTATCCCCCGCAGAGAGTGCGATGTGTGCTCTTAGCGCAACGCCATCCGCCGCCGGGGGCCAAAACCACCGCGCGGCAGATCGTCTACGTGGCGTATCACTCCGATACGCTCTGGCATCAAGGGTGGTTGATCCATCAGGGGGCGCGTGAGCCGTTCCCCTCGGGGGTGTGGAAGGATCTCGATACGATTGGATGTGAGTTGCCGCTGGATTGAGAATGCTGTGGCGTGGCTATGAGTTCGGCCACATCAAGCCGACTCTCATCCGACGAACGACGTTGTGATGCCGGAACTCGCTTCCTTGAAGACGCCCTGAATGAGCGTTTTCGTGCCATCTTTCAGCAGTTCGCCGGTGACTCGCAGCGCCTGATGCAGATATTGTTTCTCCCCCTGCGTGAGCATGCCTTCCCATTGCTCTACACGCAGCACCTCGGCGGGATCGCGCACGTTGCGCGTTAGCCGGATGATCTCGTCCGCCAGCCACCAGAGAAATGCCTGCGGGTAGATGTCCCAGCCGCGCGCGTTATCGCGGCGGATAAAGCCCTGCTTCTCCAGCGCGCGCAACTCCGGGCCTAGATCGCGCACCTTGCCCAACAGCCTCCGCTCGTGGAACTCTCGCTCGCCCATCGCATGCGCCGTGATCTGATCGATGCCGGCAGCGATGAAGGCGAGGCGATAGGCCGGCGACCAGAGGCGCCATGTGTCGCTCAGCGTGACCTTGGCATCCTCGCGAAATCGCGTCACAGCCTGCGGCCAGGCCGCCGAGCGTGGCACCCCCTCGGCGTAGGCATCCCACAGCGCGGAGGCGGCCGCCTGCAAGAGGTAGGGATGGCCGCCGCCCAGCCGGAGCACAAATCGCCGATCCTCGGCGGCGAAGCGCTCCCCTGCCCGGTTGAGCAGTGTGGCCGCATCGCGCGCGGAGAGCGGCCCTAACGTGACCTCCGAGAGGAAGTTGAAGTAGGGCGAGCTGGTGCGGCTGAACTGCTGTGTCTCCTCGTTCAACGCCACGAGCGAGCGCCGCCCGGCGATGATGATCCCCAGCGCGCCGCGACTGCGCGTCGATAGGGCGCGCAGCCCACCGAAGAACCCCGCCGAGTTCAACTCAGGATGGTGCAAGAGCGTGTCGAACTCATCCAATAACAGGATCAGGCGCCACTCGCGTGCGGATACCTTTTGGAGCAGCTTGGACATCGCGTAGGTGTCGAACGCACTGGCCTGGCATTGCGCGTAGGCCGCTTGGAGCGCCTTATCGGTGTGAGGGAGGCGATTTTCGAGTGGCGCGCAGGCACAGGCCCAGAATTTGGCGGAATCCATAGCGCTGTCCAGGCCCAATGCGCTCGATTGCCCCGTGACGATGCGACTAGCTAAGCGCCGTCGTTCGCGCTTGCGTCCCACAAGTTGGTCGGGGGGAACGGGATTGCCGTGTCTAAATGGATTGGTGGCGGTCATAGATGGCTCCTCGTTATGCTTTTTGATAATCTCTTTCTAAAATCTAACTCTTATTGCGAATTACGCAGCACATAAAAACATTGCTTTTACAGGATGTGCCAACCGCCGAGGAAGCTGAGCCAGAAGAGGAAGGCGTAAATGAGTAAGAGGAGGAGCAGGAGGCTCGTGCTGATCCAGTTGGCGCGCTTTTGGGGCTGGGCCTCTATTCTCCTGAACGTCGAGACGATCATCATGCCTATGAGGCTGACGATGATGCTAAGAATCAAGGCGCTTGGGAAATCAGCGGTAGGTAAGATGCCCATTGCCAAGCTCAGCGTGGGGATTAAAAAAGCAATTCCCGCGCTGATTCCTATGAGCCAGGGCGTGTGTAGACTCTTCACAAGCCTCCCCGGTGATGGAGGTGAGTTGGCTGCATCCTGAGGCGGTGATGTGAGCGGCGGCTCGGTCGCGGATGTCGATGTGACTGAGGCCGCCGCGTCCTGTTGTGAGGCCTTTAGTGCGGTGACGACCTCATTCAGCAGGTGGGCGGTGTCCTTGTACATCGGATCAATGGTGAGGACTTCGACCAGCAGATCCTTGGCCGTCTTCATATCGCGGCTGCGCTTGGCCCGCTGATAGATCGCCTTGAGCTGTACTTTGCGCACCAGGCGCTCGATGTCGGTCTCGGTCACCCAATCGCCCGCGTAGTCGGCGCGCAGCTGTTGGGCGATCTCCAAGGCCTCGTCGTAGGCCTCCTGCGCCTCAAGGGCCTGCATCTGCCGGGCCAGCGTCTGGGCCTGCTGCGCTTGCAACTTCTCACGGATGTGCGCCGCCTCTTGCGTCAGCCCGGCCCGCTCGTAGGCCGCCAACGCTTCCTCCAACTTGCCCGCGTCCTGCGCCGCGTCCCCGCGCCCGCCCCAGATGCGTCGCACATTGGCCTGCGCCTCGCGCTGGCCCGGGTGCATCGCCAAGATCTGCTCGTAGAGCGGGAGCCGTTCCTCCTCCGT
>JAAAOZ010000249.1 GCA_009908585.1 Chloroflexota bacterium | reverse complement strand
TCGGCGTGGATGTGGGCGTCAAAGAGGCGGTGGGCGACGGTGTGGCGGTCGTCAGCGTCGCAGCTGGCGGCGTCGGCGTGGGCAAGGGGGAGACCTGCGGCCAGCTCTGCATCGTCGTCCAGACGGCCCACATCGCGCCGCCGGTGACCAAGATGAGAGCCGTCAGCAGGCCGATGATAATCCGGCGCTGGGTCGACGTCAGATCTCGATACCAGCGCACGCCAGAGCCTCCCGCTGCGCTTGGATGATCTCGCGAATGCCCGTCGCCGCCAAATCCAACAGTGTGTCTAAGGTGGGGCGCGCGATGGGTTCGCCCTCGGCGGCGCCCTGCACCTCGATGAAGCGCCGCTGCGCGTCCATCACCACGTTGAGATCGACGTCGGCGATGTTGTCCTCCGCGTACATCAGATCGAGACGCGCTTCGCCCTTCACCATCCCCACGCTCACCGCCGCGACGGGCGGTCGCAGCGCGGCCGGCGGGATCTCGTCCGAACGGATCAGGTGGTGCAGCGCCAGCGCGAGCGCGACGTAGCCGCCGGTGACGGCGGCGGTACGCGTGCCGCCGTCCGCCTGGAGGACGTCGCAATCTACCGTGATGGTGCGCTCGCCGAGTAGATCTAAATCCACCGCCGCGCGCAGGCTCCGCCCGATCAAGCGCCGAATCTCCTGGGCGCGCCCGCCTTGGATGTGCCGCCGCGGCGTGCGCGTCTGGGTCGAGCCGGGCAGCAGCGCGTATTCGGCGGTGAGCCATCCGCCGCTCTGCTTCCAGCGCGGCGTGCGGTAGGCTACGCTGACGGCGCAGAGGACATGGGTCTCGCCCATCTTTACTATCGTCGATCCTTCTGGATAACGGACCGGCGTCAACTCAAAGTTCAACGGGCGGAGATCGGTTGCTATTCGACCATCAGGGCGCGTTATCAATGGAACCTCCCAATACATCAACAGTTTAAATGGATGTATCGCGCCTTTCCGCGCAATGCGAATTACGCAATACGTTAACTGACTGAGTTGAACATCCAAATGAAGCGCATATAACCGTGGCTCTTCAGGAATTCGCCGGGTGCAGCTGTGCTATTCCCGCCCGCAACTCATCAACAACACAGAAAAGGTCTGTGATCCCCACAAATGCGCAATTCTTCGCGGCTTTCAGGGCGGCTGAGGGGTTTAGGCCGTTTCAAGAAAATAAACCTCCCAAAAACGAGTGGTTTTTCGAGAAAAAAGCGTCAGGTTTGGGAGGTTTTAAATCCTGGAACTACCTTATCCAGCGAAATTCAAAAGACCCATAACCGCTTCCCATTGTAAAGAGCTAGTGGGCCTTGTCAAGCTGCTTGGGGAATGGGGCAAACGAAGTAGTACCGAGGGCTGGTGATGCACGAGATTTCCCGCCAAGCGATGTAGCGCACGCATCAACCCCAACTTCGTTTGCCTTGAACTTGGTTAAGCATGCTCTGAGGCTGCGAGGGCGATTTAACCCCTTGATCCACTTCGATTTCCCGGAATTCCGATTATGCTTTATAATGAAAAGCTGCTTGTCCATTTGCATCACATTAGGCCCTAACGGGAAAGAGTAGGGCGAGTTAGCAATTCGATTGGTGAATTAGTGATCCGCTCTATGATTATTTTGAGAGGAGACGGGACAGTATGGCGAAACTCTGTGGAAAAGGTGTTTGGATGGCTCACTCGTATGATTTACAGCGGGCTACTGAGATGGCGACCCAGGTCGAGGCGAACTATTTTATGCTTAAGGTCGGGCATGGGCCTTTCTATTTTCCGGAGATCACGCGAATGATGGTGCGGCGGATCCGAACGTTGGGCTTCTATCCGTTGGCATGGGTTCAACTTACTGATTATAAGCCCCAGGCGGCGGTGAAGGCCGTCGGCAAGGCGTTGACCTTAGGGTACGAGGCGGTGGTCTTATTCTTGGATGGGCGCTTGGTGACCCGTTCGCAGTTGCAGCCGTTGGCGGCGAGATTGGATAACGTCGAGATGCCACGCGATCGGTTGTATCTGGCCACGCCGCCGTTAGGATATCTTCCCGATCCGCAGGTCGTCGATGCGTTGGCGCCGCTCTGTCAGGGCGGATGGATGCCGCTCTGCTGGGCCTCTTGGGGTGAACCGGCGTCAACGTTGATCGATCGCAGCGTCTATCAGGCCGTGGGCGATCTCAGCCTGAAGTGGGGGAAGACGCCGGACATTCACCCGGTGCTCTCGCCCCTGGGCGAGCATCGGGATGAGACGTTGCTGCCGGAGGAACTTATCCCATGGGTCGAAGGAATGATGCGCCACGGCGTGGATTTCTTCAGCATCTATCACGCGGCCAACACCGAGAAGGCGCTGTGGCCCTTGCTGGAATCGGTGAACATCGCCTGTATGGAGACCGCCGAGGTCACGCCCGGCGCGGAGGCGGACGATATCGATGAGCAATCGCCGATCCCCCAGCCGGTCTACATCACAGTGACGACGAGCGACTCGGTGTGGGGCATCATCACCCGGCACGGGCTGACCAAGGAGCAATTCTGGGCGTGGAATGCCCATCTGTGGGAGAGCCGGGGCCTGCCGCGCGATCCGGACTATCTGCAAGAGGGGTGGCGCATCCGCGTGAAGTGATTTTTTGAACAAACTCTTTGCGTTCTTAGCGGCTTTGCGCGGGCTAAAAAAGATTTTCCCAGGGATAAAATCCCAAATTATCCCAAATTAACCCAAGTTATTCCAAACAAATTTGGTTGGAAGGCCCGCTTTATTCCAAATCTTCCTGATAGAGCGTCTCGATGACGGATACCACCTGCTGCGCGGTCTTGCTCCAATCGAATCGCGTGAGGTTCTCCCGCCCGCGCGCGATCAGGCGCTTCCGCAGGCGTTTATCCTCCACCAGACGTTGCATCGCGTCGGCCAT
This sequence comes from Chloroflexota bacterium, assembly GCA_009908585.1. Taxonomy (GTDB): domain Bacteria; phylum Chloroflexota; class Anaerolineae; order B4-G1; family SLSP01; genus JAAAOZ01. The sequence goes on along the minus strand of JAAAOZ010000249.1, from coordinate 2,238 downwards.
CGCCGGCGTGTTTTTAGGATCGACGAGCAACCCACCTTCGCCGACGACCTCCGGCAGGCTCGATGTGTTGCTCGCCAGCAGCGGCGTCTCGCATGCTTGCGCCTCCAAGGCCGGAAAGCCAAAGCCCTCATGGAGCGAGGGGAAGGCGACGAAGGTCGCGGCGGAGATCAACGCCGCTTTATCCGCTTCCTCGATGTAACCGGGCAGGATGATCTGGCGCTCGAGGCCTAGGCCGTGTATCCGCGTTAGAATTGGCTCCTCCATCCAGCCGGTGGGGCCGGCTAACACCAACCTCATCTCCGGGTGGCGGGTCAGCAGATAGGCGAACGCTGTCGCCAGCCGGGTGAGGTTCTTTCGGGGCTGGATGCGTCCCAGATGGAGCACGTAGGGCTTGTCTAGGGGGACGCCGTAGCGATCGCGCACGGCCCGCTGCTTTCTCAGATCGCGCACCGGGGCGAGATCGCTGTCGTAGCCGGGGTAGGCCACCGTGATCTTCTCGGCGGGGACCTCGTAGGCTTCGATGATGGCGTCGCGCGTCGCGCGGGAATCGGCCAGGACGTGGGTGGCGGTACGGACGTTGCGGCGCGTGCTCCATTCGAGATACCAGCGTTGGCGCCACGGATGCGCTTTGGGAAAATAGTGGTAGCCTACATCATGAACCGTGACCAGGGTGCGAGCGGGTGTGTAGAGCGGTAGGACGTGCGCGGGCACAAAGAGCAGATCGGGCGGATGCTGCTGCATCTCCCACGAGAGCCGCACGTGCGTCCAGAGGCGCGGCCACGGCATCACGCGCATCTCCGCTGTATCGGGAAAGGCATCCGTTGCCGGCGCCTCGCGCGCGTAAAGGCGCACATCAAAGCGCGGGGACAAGCGCGGGATCAGCGCCCGGATCAGGTGATACGAATAGCCCTCGGTGCCTGTCGGCGCGGTGCTGATCGCCCGGCTGGCGTCTATGCCAATGCAACCGACGCGGGGCGCCACGTTAGCGGCGCTCGATGCGCAGGGTGCGCATCTCATCCAGCACGGTTTCCACGGGGACCGTGGCCTCGATGGGGACGGGAGCCGGATGCGCCGCGACCCAATCGATCACGGCCTGGCGCGTGGCATAGAGCGCGCGCGCGTCCGTCGGGTAGCGCTGCTGACGCATTCCCATCGGACGAACATCGAAGCCTCCCAGCGCATCGAGCCACGCCTCCCACGGCGCCATATCGAAGGTCGCCGTGAAATTGGGCAGCGGCAGCCAGAGCACGGGTTTCTCCCGCAGGCCGGGGATCGCCTCGAACTCCTCGCGCATCTCGCGCAGGAACGCCAGCGAATCGGTGCAATTCCACGGCAGCCACAGCGGCAGCAAGCCCGCGCGACGCGCGGCCAAGGGCGCCACTTGCGTGAAGGTCTCCAGCAGAATCCCCTGCGGTTCGACGCCTGCCGCCTCGAAGAGGCGGCGCCACACGCGGAAGGCCAGGCGCGAGAAGTAGGCCGGGTGTGGGCCTTCGATGGCGGTGAAGTCGTAGGCGTTTTCCCGCGCGAAGAGCTGCGTGCGGCTGTGGAGCGGGGGCATCGCGCCCCACTCGGATTCCGGCATCTCGAAGGCTGCCCGGCCCTTGAGCGCCCAGTTGCCCGGCGGATCGGCTTGGCCCTCCCGCGCTTGCAGCGCTGCGATCTCCGGGTGCTCACCTGCGATGAAATCGCGCGGCGGCACGCCGCCCAGCCCGCCGACCTGGAACCACTGCTGCTCATCGATGAAGTACATCGGCCAAGCGTATCGGCAATCGGTGAAGAGAATGCGCCCGCCCGGCGGCAGAACCCGGTAGATGAATGACTGATAGTGGTCCGGCATCGAGAGCAGCTTGAGGCGCAGGTGATTCACGTGCTTGATGAGGAAGCGGTCGTGGAGGGGGTCGTAGTGGTTGATCACGGCCAACTCGCGGTTGCGCCGCTGGATGCGCTGCGCCAAATCCGCGCCGTGGGCTTGATAGGCGGCCGCGTCATCCGCCGGGGTAGCGTCCTGAAAGCTGACAAGGAAGTGCTGCGAGAGGAACGGCACGCCCATCGCCGTGGCCAGGTGCGTGACGCCGCCGTTGGGCGATCCGATGATCACCGCGTCCAGCGGCCCGTCGACATCACGATAAAGCGACGTGGCCCACGAGGCCAGCGTCTTCGTCGTGATGCGCTGCGCCAGGATGGGATCGACGCTCTCGGCCGCGATATAGCGCTCGATGGCGGCGTTCGTGGCGCGCC
>JAAAOZ010000405.1 GCA_009908585.1 Chloroflexota bacterium | reverse complement strand
AGCCTCGGCTGAACTGGAGCAGCGTGATGGGCAGGTAGCCCTTGCCAGCGAAGAGATCGCGGCGGGTGAGGATGCCGGGCTGCGGCGGGCCGACCTCAGCGCGATAGACGGGTTGCAATTGGCCGTGGCGCGCATCCTCGATCACCTGCGCCCAGAGAGACTCCGCATCCCCGATATAGAGCGCGTCGGCGTGGGCGGCGACCTCCTCCGGCAGCAGGGTGGCGTGCATCCCGCCCATCACCACGGGCACGCCGCGCGCGCGATACTCGGCGCTGATCTCGTAGGCGCGACGCGCCGTGTAGGTCTCCACCGTGATGGCCGCCAGATCCGTCGGCTCGTCGTAGGGAATCGCCTCCATCCGATCGTCGTAGAGCACCACCTCCACATCCGGCGGCGTCAGCGCGGCGAGGACGCCCAGTTGCAGCGGCTCCATCCGCGCCTCATCCACAAAGAGGCTGTGCTCCAAGCGCCCGATGTTGGGCTTGATCAGGGTCAGTTTCACGTCGTCTCCATTGCTCTCATTGGCTCGTTCATTCTATCATACAATCATACAATGGATCGACGCCCTTGCCTATCGTGGGGAATTTTTTACGAGGCAACCTTCAGGGGAAAAAACCAACCCTCCAGGAAGCTACGAATCGTCCGATCCCCAAGAAAACCGGTGCAATCGGATGAGATCAGTGAGAAAACGTGCTCGTAACTTCCTGGAAGGCAGAACTACGCAGGCTGCGGAGCGAGGGCAGGCGTCAGGGAGAAGAGGTCGGAGGATCGTTTTTCGGCGGCGAGCCGAGTAGAAAGCCATGCAAGATCCACGCGGGAGGTCAGATCCAAGGAAAGCGGCGTCGCCGCGACGACGCGGTCGACCATAACGGCCCAGACGTCGGAATCCGGCTCCGCTCGTTGTAGGTCCTCGAAGAGCCGATAGCCGGGGCGTCCGCCCCCATTGGAGCGATCCGGCGGCGTGGGGATGAAGTAGCGTCGCCGCGAGAGGTGGGCGAATCGCCAGGGCGTTTCCGGCGTGGCATCCGATGGGATATTGACGCTCAGAGCGTCGACATCGTCGGGGAATGTATGGTTCAGCAACATCTCGGCGAAGATGCGCGTGAATGACATCGCGGGGCCATAATCTAAATCATCCCGCCCCGTCAGATGATAGGCGGCGTCCATTTCCAACGAGACGGCCAGCGACGGCAGGCCAAAGGCCCCACCCTCCAGCGCGGCGCCCACCGTGCCGGAGATCGTCACCTCAATTCCCAAGTTCGCCCCAAAGTTGACGCCGGAGATCACCAGATCGGGGGGACGCGGCGCAAACTCGATCACGCCATGGACCACGGCCAGCGCCGGGCTGGCATCCACCGCATAGGCGATGACCCGCTCCCTGCGTACCTTGCGGTGCATCCCCTGCACGCGGCCCGTGACATTGGGCGGCATCGAGCGCCCGCCGCCGGACCACTGGCGATCCGGCGCGACGACCAACACCTCGCCCAATGGCAGGACGGCTTCCACAGCGGCCCACAAGCCCCTCGAATGAATGCCATCATCGTTCGTGATCAAAATTAAGGGTCGGTTCACAGCTCTCGCTCCTTTGACTTACGTCTTATCTCATCGCGCCGTCTTCTACCAACACGAATGAGGATAGATCTAGACATAGATTACCCTCAGTGTACTTATCCATTCTTAAGGCTCGTTTAACACGCTGTTAAGAATTGGTCAAAGGACGATTAAAGAATTCGTAACAGTTTAGTCTTACGAGCAACGCTCCAAGCCCTCGTCCCCGAGGGCGTCTGAGCAGATCGAAGGTGCTTTGTAAACGTCCCCGGGGACGGGGACTGAGAGTTTTTTTGAAGTTCCGGGAACATCAACTCACGAAATTAAACAGATACAAGAATTCGTTGCCTATTTCCGACATCCATGATACGCTTTTCGGAGGGGGAACACCTTGGACATCAGAATATCATGACAATAAGATTGTTTACCATCATTCTTAGTCAGCAATTCCTCATTCATCATTTTTCTAGGAGATTGCATGCAAGAAACCACATCTGGAAGATCGCGATGGCTCGGCGTGGCGTTGGTGGCGCTGGGCGCGCTGGGCTTCAGCAGCGGCATTATCTTCAATCGGGCGATTGCGGGCCTTTCGGGGCCGGAGATCGCTTTCTTTCGCGCGCTGTCGGGCTTCGCCTTCTTCTCCGCGCTGCTGACGCGCTATCCAGAGGGCCTGCACCCGCGCCGCTATCGCGCGACGATCCCGCTCCTCATCGGGTTGGGATTGGCGGTCGGCGCGACGGCCACGCTCTATATGACGGCGCTGCGCCACACAACGGCGGCGACCGCCGTCCTGCTCAACAACACCTCCGCCGTCTACGTAGCGCTGCTGGCGCCGTGGCTGCTCCACGAATCGCGCCCACGCTTCACGTGGGTGAGCCTGGCGCTGGCCCTCACCGGCATGGTGCTCATCACCGATCCCGCCCACCTCGCGCGCAACCTGCGCGGCGCCGGCTGGATCGGACTGACGACCTCCGTGGGCTGTGGCATCACCTACGCCTTCACGATGATCTTCAGCCGCAAAATAGGCGGTCGCGTCGGCGGCGTGACCCAATCGTGGTGGAGTGTCGGCATCGCGGCGCTGGTGGCGTTGCCCTTCGCGTTGGATGCGTCCCTATCAGCCGTGCGCGCCAACTGGCCCTACCTGCTGGCGCTCGGCGCCATCTCGCTGGGCATTCCCTACTTCCTCTTCTTCCAAGGGCTGAAGCGCATCCGCGCGCAGACCGCGAGCATCGTCGCGCTGCTGGAGCCGGTCACCGGCGTCCTGATCGGCACGCTGCTCTATCGCGAGATCCCCTCGGTCGCCGGCTGGATCGGGATTGTGCTGATTCTGGCAAGCATCGCGTTGATCTCGCGGAAGTGAGAGCTTCTTCACAGACAATGATTTTCGAGCATGAAGAAATGTAGTATAATAATGCGCAATATGTAGCTAAGCTAAATAACGAGCTATCGATTTCCACCTCCCGCACGGTGAAACAGCACCAAGGTTCGACCAGGATTAACAAGGACGTCAACGATACCCCCCAAACATGCACGCCGATGGCTCTTTTTGAGCCTATTTCAAGCACGCGGCGACCGCCCGCGTGTTTTGCTTCTCAGAGAGATTTCAGGTGGTGAAAGCATAGGATGACGGCCTCAGACGCTGCGTCAGCCCAAACAACGTCGCGCCGCACGACGTGGATCATCACGGCGGTGGGATTCCTCTGCCTGGCGCTCTTCTTCGCCTTCTACGACCAAGCCTTCCCCTCGGCGGCGATAGATCTGGATCGCTCGCGGGCCGAGATCCGCACGGCAGCGGCGGATTATCTGGCGGATTACGGATACGATGTAAGCGACTACAAATTCGCGCTGACTTTTGCGGACAATGGCTGGGGATCGCTCTATTTGCAACGCACGTTAGGCGTCGCCGAGACCAATCGACTCCTGCAAACGCGCGATCTCCCGCTCTGGTACTGGCACGCCCGCTGGTTCAAGCCGCTCCAAAAAGAGGGTTTCGATGTCTACGTCGCGCCGGATGGCGAGGTCATCGAGTTCGTCCACACATTGCTGGAGGACACGCCGGGCGCCAGCTTGGATCAAGCGACGGCCCGCGACCAGGCCGAGCGCTACCTCACCGAGGATCGCGGCTGGACGCTGGCGGACTGGGAGAACGTCACCGCCTCCAGCAAGGATCGACCGGGCGGGCGCACGGATCACACCTTCGAGTGGAAATTGCGCACCTGGGACGTGGGCGAGAGCGAGTTGCGCCTGACCGTTACTATCCAGGGTGATGAGATCGGCCACTATAATTATTGGCTCAAGACGCCGGAGAGCTTCCAGCGCGATTTTTCCCAGAAGCAGAGTGTCGCCGGCTTCATCAGCAGCATCAGTCTGGTGCTCGGCCTCTTCCTCTTTATGATGACCTCGGCCCTCATCGCGAAGTCGACCAATAGCCAAGCTACGGGCGCTCTGACGCCAGCTCTTTACCCAGCCCTGGCGCTGGCCCTGATCACCCTGCTCAACGGCCTGAACCAACTACCACTCGCCAAAGCAAGCTATAGCACGACCATCAGCTACACCCTTTTCTGGGTAGGACAAGCGCTGATGGTCGTTTTGCTTCCCATCACCAGCGGGATGATGGTCTTCTCGCTGTGGTTCTGGGGCCACTGGATGAGCAAGCAGGTCTGGCCCCGGCAGGATCGGATTTTGGCGCGCCGTGGGAATCGCTGGCGCACGCTGGCCGCGTCAAGTTGGCGCGGCTTGATGTTGGGCGCGATGCAGGCCGGCTACCTGGTGCTCTTTTACCTCGTCGCGACGCGCCTCTTTGGCAGTTGGACGCCGCTGACGCCCAACTACACCACCGGCTACGCCACGCCGCTGCCCTTCTTGGGCGCGCTGCAAAGCGGTCTCTTCCCCGCGCTTTGGGAGGAGTTGATGTTCCGCCTGATCGGCATCGCGGGCGTGTTGTGGCTGTTGCGGACCTTCACCCGCTGGCCACGCGCCATTCGACGCGCGCTCGCGCTGCTCATCCCCATCTGGGGATTTGCGCATCTCTCCTACATCCGCGACCCTTTTTATCTACGCGGCATCGAACTGACGCTGGCCGCCGTCTTTTTGGAGGGCCTCTTCTTCCTCCACTTTGACCTGACCACGGCCATCGTCGGGCATTTCGCCTACAACGCTGGCCTGACCGCGCTGCCCCTCCTCCGCTCCGGCGATCCCTATTTTGTGGCGTCGGGCGCAGTGGTGGTGGGCGTGATGCTCGCGCCCGTGATCGTGGGTCTGCTGCTGGGACGGCGTGAGCGGGCGCAACGGCCTCGGCCCCACATCCGCCCGGCGACGCCGGAGGACGCGGCGGCGTTGGCCACGCTCGTCGATGCAGAAGAAGCCTCGGACAAAACCGAGACCGAGGATGGGACGGATCGCGAGACATTGGCATCGTGGCTGGAAGCGCCGAAGACAGTGGGGTTGAACTTAGTCGCCGGTGAGGAAATCATCGGCGGAGTGATCGCTCACATCGAAGAGGAGGGGCGCGACGACGCCGAGGCACCCAAGGGCACGGCGAAGATCGAGTGGCTTTGCGTGGCGCCCGCGTGGCGTCGTCGCTAT
>JAAAOZ010000511.1 GCA_009908585.1 Chloroflexota bacterium | reverse complement strand
TTCAGGGCCTCGATTAGCTAGATTAAAAAAACGACCCCGGTGTAGGCCGTTCCAAGAAAATAAATCTCCCAAATACAAGCGATTTTCCGAGGAAAAAGCATCTGGTTTGGAAGGTTTTAAATTTTGGAACTACCGTAGCTATACTAGTCATCACACCCTCACAACCGATTTGAAAACCAAGATTGTCTCCCCGATGAGGAGAAAATCCCCATCTTCAAGCACGTGCCGGTAGACGCGATTCTCGGCGGCTTTGCACGCCTCGTAGTCGCCGACAAAGGTGCCATTCGAGCTGCCTTGATCATAGAGGACAAAGCTTTTCTCCTCTGGCATCTCCTCCTCCACTGCCTCCAGTTTAATCTTGAGGTGACGACTGGAGACAGCCGGATCGCCGCTCAAAGGGATGTGATTATCACGAGTGCGCCCCAAAACCGTGTCAATGCCCAAGCGGAACACCTCACCGCGCCGCGCGCCCGGCCCTTCTACGACGGCCAGCCAAGCCAACGGCATTCTCTCAGCTACGCCGCCCGCCGGCGCCATAATCTGCGTCTTGCCTTCGCCGCCTCCCTCCCACTGCTGTCTTTGAGGCGACGGTGACGGAGAAGCGGACGGCGGGGCTTCATAACGGGGATAGTCGCCCCATCTGCCCTGACCGCCGGGGCCGGGGGGCGTAGGACGGTCCTGTGGATTGGTCCGCTGAAACGGCGCCGGCGTGTCATCCGCCACGGTCTGCCCCCAGCCGCCAGCATCGGGTGTAGGCTGCCGCCCTCGATCCCAACCGCCCGCATCCTCCATCGGGACGGTCTTATCATCGCCGTCCACAACGGTCTTTCTCTGATCTTCCTCGTCATCTGCCCACGGATTATTACCCATCGGAACTGTCTTATCATCATTCATCGGAACAACCTCCCTCGCCTGAATTTATGCCTATCTGATCCATTCCTAAATAAGACTAAGATCCTATCTCAATGCGTAGATTGTGCTTCCCAACTGAAATGACATCCTTTGCGCTGATCGGCACTTCACCGAAGACCCGCTCGCCGTTGACCCACGTGCCATTGCGCGATTGATCCTCCAACCAAAGTTGATTCCCACGCTGGACGATCTTGAAGTGCCGCTTCGAGATGTAGGGATCGTCCGGCGCGATCTGCGTCCGCCCCAAAGTGATGCTGGGCGCCGTCAGGCGGAGGCGATGCCCACGACGCGGCCCGTCCATCACCACCAACGCCCCGTCAAAGATGTTCGGGGGCGGCGTCGAGACAGCGCGCCGTTCATACCCCATCGCACAGGCCATCTCCCACGCCGACCCAAAGCGCCTCTCCGGCGCCTTCGCCAACGCCTGAAGCGCGATCTCCGCCAAACGCGGAGAGATGCGAGGATTCACCTGGCTCGGCGGGGACGGAGCGGCATGGATATGCTGCACCAGCACAGAGATCGTCGCCACGCGGGGGGATACCTCCTTCCGCATCGGGAACGGCGGCCGACCGGTCAGCAACTCGTACAGGACGACGCCCAACGAGTAGATATCGCTGGCCGGGACGACGCGCTGGGCCTGCGCCTGCTCCGGCGAGATGTACTCCGGCGTCCCCACCGTTCGATCTTTCGTCACCGTCACGGAGGAGGTCAACTTGGCGATGCCGAAATCGGTGACTTTGACGAGTCCGTGATCCTCCACCATGATATTCTCCGGCTTGATATCCCGATGCACGACGTTCTGGAGGTGCGCGTAATGCAACGCATCGCACGCCTGGCCCATGATATGGACAATCTGCTCCTCCGTCATCGGCTCTCCCACGTACTCGCGCAACGAGACGCCCGGAATGTACTCCATCACCAGGTAAAAGCGATGATCCTCCGCCCGCCCCGAACCATAGATCCGGCAGATGTTCGGATGATTGCGCAGCGTCCGCCCAATCTCCCCCTCTTGGATGAACTTCTTGACGATGTAATCATCATCCACGTCCAACACTTTGATCGCGACGGGGCGCTGTTGCGGATCAGAGGCTTTGTAGACAACCGACATCCCCCCCTGGCCGACCTTGCCCTCCAACACAAACCCTTCGAAGTTGGAGTTGTGGGAGAGCCGCATGCTATCAATGTCCGGCGCAGCGACCGGTGCGGGTTTCTCCTCCGCCGGCGCCCCGACGTCGCCCTGAGCCTCGAAGCGGAATGTGGTGTTGCAGATGCGAATAACATCGCCCCGACGCAGCGTGCGGCGCATCACACGACGATCATTGACAAACACCCCGTTGACGCTATCGCGATCATACAGCACACATTGTCCATCCTCGAAGACAATCTGAGCGTGCTGACGTGAGACCATCATATCTTCCGGCAGCGCGATGTCATTGGCGCTATCCCGCCCAATGGTCAAGCCCTTGCGCGAGGCGAGAATCTCCCAAGAGCGATTCGCCGCCTCTCCCTCCAGCGCGACAAGCTCCGCACCTGTCTTTTCGATCAAATCGGAGTCGGTGTTGGGAGCATGTGAAACAGAGGGAAGCGGCGGCTGCAAGCCCTCCGACCCGCGCTGAGGACGTGAGCGCAGCGTCAAAAGCAGCACAATAAAGGCGATGACGATGGCTATCCCTAATAGACCGAGGATGAGATAGATGTCCATACATCGATTCTCCGGAAGCAATTGAATCCAACGCTATCTTACATCGGAATATACCAAAGTAAAATGATTGTGTAGGAGGGACAAACGAAACAGTCCTGAGGTATCCAAGATGCACGAGGTTGCGCCCGAAGCGATTCATCGCGCGCATCAACTCCAGCTTCGTTTGCCTTGAACTTGGTTGAGCACGATCTAAGACGCTGAGAGCGATTTCCCCAGTCGATCTGCTTCGAATTCCCTGGGATGTACACGATTATATTCCGGGTGCTCATCAAATTCTTGTGTATTATACTATCGCTTTTCTAACTGACAAGCCCCTGAAGGTTATAATTTACGTCCGACGCAAGCGCTGCAACGAGGCCAACAACGCCACCATGTACATCGCGCGGGAGTGTACCTGCTGCGCCCCCTCGCTGGCGAGGTCGTTGGCCAACGCGGCGCTCTTCTCCGCCCACTTTCGCGCCCGCGCATAGGATTTCTGTCGGCGCAGGAGGCTCGCGCCCATCAGATAGAGGCGCGCGCCCTCTAGTGTTGTCTCCACCTCCGGCAAATTTAATCCCCGCTCGACGACCGAGAAGGCTTGATCGTACGCGCACAGCGCTTCTAGGGCTGCAGCTTCATGATAATCCAAATCCGCCAGACGTGCCACCGTGGCCGGCGATTTCTCATCCGCCGAGAGCATCTCGCGGGCCTGATGCAGATGCGCCAGCGCGGTCTCATACTCCCCCAGGATGGTCAGCGTCTCCCCCAGCAGGTGATGCGCCTCGCAGCGCGCCTCAGCGACGGCTGGATCGCCGCCCTCCGTGGCCACCAGCACGCGCCGAAAGGCCTGCGCGGCCTGCACGGCCAAATATGAGCGGAGCGCGCGCCGCCCCAATTGGAGGTTCATCGCGACGGCGGTCTCCCACCATTCTCCCTCGAAGGCGTGATAGGCCAACAGGGTCAGCCAATTGGGCGTGGCCTCCTCGTGATGATAATCTAAGTATTCGGCCAGGCGGCGATGGATGAGCCGCTGCACGCGATGCGTCAGGCCGCGATAGGCGACCTCGCGCACCAGCGGCTGCCGGAAGACCAAAATATCGCCTGTGGGATCACGCGGCAGCAGGCCAAAGGGCGAAAGTTGCGGCAAGCGCCGTCGCACACCCGATTCTGTCTCCTCGCCGTAGGCGGCGGTCAAGGTGGCGGGCGTCATCTCATCGCCCACGACGGCCGCCGCCCGCAGGAGATGGCGACTCGGCGGCGAGAGCTGATCGATGCGGCTCTGGATCAGGCCGTAGACCATATCCGGCAACGGGAAATCGGACAACTCGCCCGAAAGCTCCCAGGAATCCGCGCGCTGCCGCAAAATGCCCGAATCGATGAGCGCGCGCACGGCCTCGGTTGCGAAGAGCGGCAAACCGCTGCTCCGCTCCGCCACCCAATCGATGACGGTCTTGGGCAGAGGACGATCCTGGAAGAGGTGTTGCACCAGCGTCGCCATCGCCTCCGTCGAGAGGTAGGAGAGCGGCATCTCGATTACATTCGACATCTGCGGCCATCCCTCTGCCTCAAGCGGCACCTCGCGATAGGTGACCACGATTAACAACGGCGCCGAGGTCACCGCGTGCACCACCGCATCCAACAGCTCCAGCGAGGCCGGCGACATCCAGTGCGCGTTGTCGATGACCAACAAGCGAGGTTGTGCTTCCGCCGCCTTCTGCCACAATTCAGCGAGCACCGTCTGGCGCTGCATCGCCCGCATATTCGGCGGCAAGGAGAGCACATCCGACGAGGGCGGCATCTCCCAGCCCATCAACGGCGCGATCAGGGCCGCCCACGTGGCCATGCCATAGCGCGCCAGCGCCGCGTTCAGGGCCATCTGGCGCTCCTCCGGCGACAAATTCCCCAGGCGCGGTTCATCTCCATTGCCGACGGCCAGCAGGGACCGCAGCACGCTATCCCACGCGGCGAAGGGCAGGTGCTCGCCATACGATGGCACCGTTCCCATGTGGGTCTTGAAGCCGCGCTGCTCGGCCATCTTCACGACCTCCTGCACGAGCCGGCTCTTCCCCACCCCCGCCCGACCTTCGACCAGCACGACATGCCCAGCGCCATCCGCCGCCTTATCCAACACATCGGAGAAGTGCGCCACCTCTTCCTGGCGTCCGACCAGGGGCGTCTCCATCCCCTTGGCCCCCAGGAAGACGCGGCGTCGGCGCTGCGCGATAAAGGGCGCAATTTTGCCCTCTTTGCCTTTGAATTTCATCGGCTCGCCCTCTTTCCCCTCGATGCGACGGGCGACGGCGGCGTGATGTGCGGTCTTCGGCCCCAGCCAGATCTGACCCGGCGGGCAAGTCGCCATCAACCGCGCGGCGAAGTTCACCTCATCGCCCATCACCGTGTACTCGCGCCGCTCGCTGGCGCCCACGTCCCCGGCGAAGACGAAGCCGGTGTTGATGCCAAAATGCAGCGTTTGCTCGAAGGCCGCTTGCAACTCCAACGCCGCCAGCACGGCGCGGAGCGGATCGTCCTCGTGCGCAATCGGGGCCCCGAAGAGCGC
>JAAAOZ010000434.1 GCA_009908585.1 Chloroflexota bacterium | reverse complement strand
CATCCTGCGCTGCCAGCCGCTGTGCCCGGGCGGTCACGATCCGGTGCCGGGCGCGGAGGAGACCCCAACGCCGGGCGAGGACGGCATTTGAGCTGGCTGACCCGCCGGCTCGACCACCTGGGCATCGCGGCTGCCGGCGGCGACATCGAGAAGGCGTCCCAGCCGTTGACCTGGCCCTCTCTGAGCGTCACCTTCCACGAAGGCTCGCCGCTCTCGCGGATGTGGAGCGGCGACAGCACCTCGGCCTCGACCACCAACATGCCGCAGTTGCCGCCGAAGGCTCGGTGGGAGATGAAGCCCTCTCGCGCGACGGGCGGCTGTTGCACCGATTTTCGCAGCGGCAGACTGGGCAGCGACGGCAGCGTCTCCGCCACGCCCTCGCCCCCCAAATCCAAGCGCCACCAGAGGCCAGCGCGGTGCAGTTCGCGCTCGGCGAAGAGAACATCCGTGACGCCGGCGCGATTGCCCGTGAGCCACGTCAGCTTTTGCATATTCGCCTCCACCCAGCCGAAGCCGCTGGTCTTCTCCCCGCCGATGACGATATCGCCGCGCCGGAAATCCTCCAGCAGATGGAAGAGCAGCGCCACGGCGGGCAGGTCGCGGTCGGTGAGGTCTTGGAGATCTAACCGCACCTGGAAGACCAGATCGCTCCCGTAGGCGAAGAGATAGTCGGACTTGGCATTTTCGATGGGCTGGCCGGTGGCGGGATTCATGCGCACGCCGTCCATTGAGCACCACGCGGTGTTCGGGTCGTGGGGATCGGTCAGGTAAGCGTCGGAGAAATAGACCAGCCCGATCTGCCCCTGGGCGCCGAAGAGGCGCGTGATCATCGCCTCGGTGCCGCCGCCTTCGCCCAAGTAGGTCTTGAGCACCTGCGAGGCCCGGCGTCGGAACGCGCCCTTGATCGTGCTGCCCGGAATGTAGATCTCCCAGCCGCCATCCTGCGTGTGCGAGGGCGCCCAACTCAGCATGCGCATAAAGACGGTGTCGTAGGGTTTGCCGTACTTGCGGTCGATCTGGCGATTGAAGGGACCGCCGCCTCGGAAATCGACGTTGTACGGCTGCGCGAGTTCCTGGCGCGCCTTAGAGCGATAATTTTGCAGGAAGGCGATGAAGTTGCGGTCGTTGACGATGCTCTTGCGCAGGTTGCGGGGATGGGTCATATAACGGTAGCGCACGCGCCGGTGTTCATCGCGGAAGGTCTGCCAGGCGCGCGTGCTGACGCCCTCCGGCGGCGACGAGCTTTTCCACTGACGTTCGTCGATCTCGCCCTTCAGCAGCATGACTTTGATCTGGAGATGGGCCTCGCGGTTTTTGATCTCCTCATCGACCCAGGTGTCGCTCTGCAGGAGATCAATCTGCTGGTCGATCTGTTGATAGAGGCGCGGCAGAATCGCTTCGAACACGCGGGTCAGGCGCTTGGTGAGTGCGGCCTCGCCGCCTAAGATGCCGGTCAATTCCTCTTTCAGCGCCTCATCGAAGCCGAGGCCGCCGGCCAACTCGGCCCAGACATCTTCCGGGATCTCGTGTTGCGTCATCCGCTCGGATTCCATCTGCCGAACCAGACGCCCTGCCATATTGGCCTTTTCGCCCAACGCTTCCTCAAAGGCGGCCTCGGCGGCCTCCTGGCTGGGGAAGGGCTGGCCGCACAGGGGCTTAGCCGCCTCGATCACCTGCTTGGCGAGAGGGTAGCGGCCCTTACGCAGCTTCTTCAAAGCGGATTCAGAGAGCGTCCACACCTCGCGTTCCTTGGCGCTCTCTTCCTGGAGCCAGATCGCGATGGTGCGCGGTAAGTACTCGGCCAGCTTGCGCTTCCAATCGTCCGGCGTGAGGATGGGGCCGCCGAGCACGGCCTGGAGGCGCTCCTGCACCTCCGTGGGGAGATCGCGCATCGCGGCGATCAGGAGCCGCCCCTCGACGGCGGCGAAGGAGGGCGTCTCAGGATCGACCTTGCCCCAGTTCCAGCCCACCAGCACGGGATTGCTCGCGCTGAAGGTCAGGTTCATCTGCAAGTGATTGGCGGCCGGATCGATGCGCGGCGGCTCGTTAGGTTCCAGCGCGTCTAAGTCCATCTCCAAACGGAGGTGGCCCAGGCCCTTGCTCTTGCCCGCTCCAAACCAAAATCGCCCCGCGCGCAATTCTTCCATCATGTAATACAATCGCGCAGCGTTGTTGTTCTCCTGGAGCGCTTGGTCATCGACCGTCATCTTGAAATCGAAGACCGCGTGCCGGAAGACGGTCTCCATCTTGTAGTTGGCATTGGCAATCGAGGCCCAGCGATCCTCATCCAACTTGAGGCCCATCCGCAGATCAAAGAAATGATCCGCTGGATAGGAGGCATCTTGCAGTTCACAGGTAACGCCTTTGATCAGATTGTAGGGCATCCCCTCGCCGTAGAGTCGCTGCCACAACTCGTTGAGCAGGCCGATGTTTCGTCCATCGCCGGTGCCGCCAATAAAGGCGTCCATCAGCGATTTGGCTGTGCCGCCGATTTCGCCGGCCAGCGAGACGCGGCGATCTTTGCCGTCGTCGTCGCGAGTGAATAAGGTCTTCCGCGCATTCCCTCGGTAGACGGGTGATTCGGCGACAATTTCTCCTTGGAGCAACATAAGAACCCTCCTTAACTCTGGTTATCGAATAGGTTGGGAAGGCCCGACAGGTTTTTAGGGCTGTTGAGCCTAGTATGATGAACTTCTCTCCTATTTTACTGGACTTTCGTCTGTTCGCAATGCGCTTGAGTCGAGGATGGGCGATGGCTTGGAGAAATTCAAGTGGTGGATTGGCGCTGTGAGGACTCACAATAACAAGGCCGACCCGGTAAAAGAGTCGGCCTTGTTGCCGTGGGCTGTATTATCGGGAATTCGAAGCAAATCGACCGGAGAAATCGCTCTCGGCGCCCCGGAGCGGTCTTAACCAAGTTCAAGGCAAACGAAGTTGGGGTTGATGCAGGCGCCGAGCTGCTTAGCGCGCAATCTCGTGCTTCTCACAGACAACTTGGAACTGCTTCGTTTGCCCCTTATCTTGAGGCGGGGACGCAAGGGCTAGAAGCTCGGTCACAACTCCCCTGGATTTGTGCGTTATTCCAAGGTGCGGATGATCATCACGACCTTGCCCTTGATCTGGACATCGTCGGCGGGCACGTGGATAGGCTTCATTGTGGGGTTGGCGGGCACCAGGCGGACGTTTGAAGAGCCTTCGTCACGATAGACCTTCTTGAGCGTGGCCTCGCCGCCGCTGCTATCGATCCAGACCGCCGCCATCTCGCCGTTGTTCACCGTCTCCTGAGGGCGAAGAATGATGAGGTCGCCATCATTGACTAAGGCATCGATCATCGAATTGCCCTCCACTTTGAGCGCGAAGAGTTTCTCAGGGTCGCGACCCAGGAGCGCGCGATTGACCTCCACGGTCTCAGTGCCGGGCAGCGGCTCCACGGGAATCGGCTCGCTGGCGACGATGTAGCCCAAGAAGGGAATGGAAAGGGTCTCGTTGTCTTCAGGGAGCATCGTAACATCGAAGGGTTGCTCGAGGCGGATGCCCCGTGAGACACCCGGTTCGCGGGAGAGAATCCCCCGTTCCTCCAGGCGCTTAAGGTAGTAGGAGACCAGGGAGGTGGAGGAGATCTCCGCTCCCTCGCCGATCTCCCGCACGGTTGGAGGACGCCCGTGCTGTTGCATGTAATTTTGGATAAAGGTCAGAACTCTCTTCTGGCGCTTCGGTAATTTCGCGGCCTTCGCGGTCATTGTGGGCCTCCTTGGGTGAGAATGGTAAAAATATTGAATGTGTATCCCAAACTATCCCAATTTATCCCAATTATAATCGCACATTTGTTCTATGTCAAGGGTCAATTTGAGAAAAGCCCCGCGAGATTTTCGAAAATCTCGCGGGGCTTTGGTGCGGCGGATGCGCTGCGGTTCAGGTTAGAAGAGAAGCGCGACAAATTCAGAGGTGGTTAATCCGCCGAAATAGGGGGAGAGATCCATATCCTCAAGCGCGGCTGCGACGGCCTCTTGATCGTAGCGCATGCCCTCCAACTTCGCTTCGATGTCGCTCACCTCGCCCTCGCCCAAGAAATCGCCGTAGATTTTGAGGCTCTCGATCTCGCCGCGTTCCACTTCGATGCACACATCGACCTCGCCGATGGGGAAGCGGTGGGTCTTCCGAACGTTGAACTTCGGCGAGCGACCGTAGTTCCAGTCCCAGTTGGCGTAGCGCTGCTCGGAGATCTCGTGGATCTGCGCCCAATCGTCCTCCGTCAGCTTGTAGGAGGGGAAATCGCTCTCGCGATCAAAGACGCCCTGCAAGGTCCGATGCTTGAAGGTGAGAATATCGATTGGCTCATCCAAGAACTCGGTGATATTGGCGACGCGGCTGCGCACCGACTTCAGCCCCTTGGATGTGATCTTGCTCTGGCTGACGTTGAGCGCGGCGACGACATCCTCCAGCGTCGTATCGAAGAGGAGCGTGCCGTGGCTGAACATCCGCTCGCCGCGCCGATATTGGGCGTTGCCGGAGACCTTGCGACCGTCGACCAGGATGTCGTTCCGCCCACTGAGCTCGGCGGGCACGCCCAGATCGTGCAGTACATCGATCACGGGCCGGGTGAACTTGGCGAAATTCTGGAAACTCCCTGGCTCATCTTGGGTGATGAAGCTGAAATTGAGGTTCCCCAAATCGTGATAGACGGCGCCGCCGCCGGAGAGCCGGCGCACCACGTGGACGCCGTGCTCCTGCACGTAGGGATAGTTGATCTCCTCCATCGTGTTCTGGTTGCGTCCGATGATGATCGACGGCGCGTTGATGTAGAAGAGGAGGATCGTCTGCTCTTTATCGCGGAGCAGATGTTCCTCAATCGCCAGGTTGATGCGCGGATCGGTGATGTTTTCATTATCGACATAGATCATTGCGCTTTCTCCTTGTACATAGTCAGTTAGTCCTTGGTCTGATCGTCGGATGGTCTTGTCCCTTGTTGAGAGTGTACCCTAATTGGCGGGCGTTTCAACTGGTTTGTATAAACGCCGGGCGCCGATATACTGAAGTTCATCCATAGCTAACTCAAGCAACTCAAAAATGAGGAGGTTCGGGTGAAAATTCGCTCCATCACGCTTTTTGGTACTCTGAGCATAACGCCGGAGCAAGATCTTGTGCGGCTCGGCGACGTCAT
>JAAAOZ010000496.1 GCA_009908585.1 Chloroflexota bacterium | reverse complement strand
TCGCGCAACAGTCGATCTCCCACAAGAAGAACTTGTCGTTCGTCGGCGAGCGGATGGAGGTCCTGCTGGAGGGCACCGGCGACGATCTGACCGTCGGGCGCTCCTACCGCGACGCGCCGGAGATCGACGGCATGGTGCTCGTCCGCGAGGAGTTGCCCACACATCGCATCGTCACGGTCGAGGTGACGGACGCGATGGTCTACGACCTCATTGGCCGGGTGGCGCCGCCCGACGACGCAAAATAGACCCCGATGAAGGACCATTCGTATCGAACCTGGGTGGTGTGGGGGCTGTTGCTCTTCGCGCTGAGTTGCACCGTGGCGCAATGGCGACCTACCGCGATGCCTCAGCCCACGTCAACCCCGACGCTGCCGCCCACCGCAACCTCCGCGCCCTCGCCGACGCCCTTAGATCCCGACACCGGCTGGCAGCCCTTGGATGTCGGCCTGGAGCAGCGGAGCCTCAACGTCCCGCTGGGCGATCTGATGGAGCGCGTCACTATCCTGCGCATCGATCCTGCCCACGCCCGGTTCCGCGTTATCTATGCGCCCGGCGATCCGCGCCTCGTCAGCGTCTGCGGCGATCAACGCGGGCTACTTCACCGAGGCCTACGAAGCGACTGGACTGATCATCAGCGAGGGCGAGCGCTTCGGCGCGACCTACGAGGACTTTGCCGGGATGTTCACGGTTTCTTCTCATGGGATACCCGATCTGCGTTGGCTGCGCCAGGCTCCCTACGATCCTGCCGAGCCGTTGGCGGGCGCGGTGCAGAGTTTCCCGCTCCTGGTCAAGCCCGGCGGCGAACTGGGGTTCCCTCTCGCGGCGGATAACGGCGCCCGCGCGCGCCGCTCGGTGATCGCGAAGGATCACGTGGGCCGCATCCTGTTTATCGTGGCGCCGCGCGGCTATTTCACGTTGCACGAGCTTTCCGCGTGGCTCACGGCCTCCGATCTCGACCTTGACATCGCGCTCAACTTGGATGGCGGGCCATCGACCGGCCTCTGGGCCGCCGCGTGGGCGCGCCCACCGACTTCGCCGTCCCTCGATTCGTTAGGGCCGGTGCCGGCGGTGATTGCCATTGAATAACCTCGCATAAAAAAACGCCCCCTCGTTGCCGAAGCAAATGAGGGGGCGTTGTGCTATCTTGGAGGTATCAGGTTAGTTCTCGATGGGCGTCACCGAGATGCCCAACACGCCTGGGCCAACGTGCGACCCGATCACCGGGCCGACTTCATTGATGAGCATCTCCGTGCAGTTGAATCGCTCGCGAATCGTCGCAGCCAATGCCTCTGCTTCCTCGCCACATTGAATGTGCGTGACCCCGGCGTAGACAGGCTGAGAATCAAATGTCTCACTCAGCGTATCGAGCATCTTGAGAATGCCCCGCTTGCGCGTGCGCGCTACCCCATAGCCCTCGATCTTTCCTTTGTCCAAGTAGAGTAGGGGCCGTAGATGCAACATCGAGCCTAGGAACTTAGCGGCGCCGTTGATGCGCCCGCCCTTTGCCAAATAATCTAACGTCTCCACCAGGAAGAAGACCTGCTGGTGCTCTGCCAAGGTCTTGACCATAGTGGTCGTCTCAGCCGCGCTGGCGCCCGAGGCAATAGCTTGATCCGCCAGCATCACCAACGTCGCCAATCCAATGGAGGTGGAGTGGGTATCGATCACCGTGATGCGATCTGGGGCTACGTCCTGGGCTGCCATTTCGGCGACCAAGGGCGTGCCGCTCAATCCCCCGGAGATGTGAATGGAGAGAATCTCGTCGCCATTCTGGAGCAGCGAGGAATATAAGGCCATAAATTCCCCTGGCGCCGGTTGGCTGGTCGTCGGGGCCTTTTCCACACTATCCAAATGCGTGTAGAATTCCTCCTGAGAAATCTTGTCCTCGTCGTAGGTTTCCTCGCCGACGGTAATTTTAAGCGGCACCGTGTGAATGTTGCGGCTTTCCAACATCGATGCTGGCAGATATGCCGTTGTGTCCGTTACAATGTGAATCATAATAGCCTCCTCTGTGCTGATATGGAAAATGATTCCCTGGCACATCACGCCAGGGAGAGGGAAGCTTCAGGAGCATCATTCGATTGTTATGTGTCACGTTTCGTAGCATAGGGCGTTCCAGGAAAACAAGGATCCCAAAAGCGAATGCTTTTCCAAGGAAAAAGCACCAACTGCAGAGAATTAAAATCTGGAACTCTGGTAGTATCATAAGATTCGGTCCACTTATATACTAGGGTGCGTCCAATTGATCGGATAGATAGATTGCCAATAACAATGGGCCAAATGATGAACAGAGCGATGATAAAGGCTCCTTCGGCACTCCCATATAAACATTCTTATTATAACGCATTTGAGGGAAGCGCAAAGCAAAACGTCAAACGGATGCTATATTTATGGTTTCGATGTGATCACGGGCCTTAGAATTGCCCGGTCGGCGGGGAGAGGTTGCCCGGCGTTATCGAGGGCGCGCAAGCGTGTGGCCGTTTCTGGATCATACCATCCCACGGCCAATCGATACTCTCCGGCGCCGATTTCCTCGATGGCCAGGGAAATGGTCTCGCTCACCACCTCGTTGGCCGCCCACAAGCTGGTGGGATAAGCCCACGCGCGCGGCATCGCATCATCCTGCGCGATGATCTCCTCGGTGGCGGGATCGTAAAGATGCACGAAGCGCTTGTGATCGCGCGCCGGGGCCTGCTGCGCCTGCCACCACAGCGTCAGCTTGATGGTGTCCGCCTGCTGATCCAGTTCATACCCCAGCAACCGGATCTTATCGCCAAATGCGACGCGCTGCTCATAAGGGAGGGAAGGAGCCTCGAAGGTGCGAGGTCGGGGCGCGATGGTGATCGCGTCGGGCAAGGTACATGTGATCGCCGGCGTGGAGGTCAATTCGGTGTGGAGCTGAAGCTGCAATGGATACTCACCCGCAGGCAGCGTCGCGGGGAGATCCAGATGGACGGGTTCTTTCACCCAGGTCTGAGGCGGCCACGCCGTGGTCTTTGATCCCGGTGCGATGGGGCCGTCGACGTGCGTGATCGCGTCGCCCTCCGGCGTGAGCAGTGTCCATGTCGCCGCCACATCCGCCGTGGGCGCCGTGAGGGCCTCCCAGATTGCCTGGAAGGTGAGTGCCTTGCCCTCGATGACCTCGTCGGGCAATTCGACGTTGGTCAGCGCCACGTGGGCCGTCTCGCAGATGGGCAGCGACTGCTTGTAGGCCCATTTGCAGCAAGAAGTGGATCGTTCTGGCGCCCATCGCGTGGGATGCGACAGTGTGATGGGCACATCGATTTGGCCGCCGCTCTCCGTCACACCCGTCGGGGTCTGGAGGTAGGTGATGACGCGGAGGACATAGGCGCCCGGCGCCAAGCCCGCCGGTAGGAAGAGCCGTGGATAGTCGGTGATCAATTCATCGGCGCGCCAGAGCGTCGTCGGCAGATAGCCGTAGCCCGGCTGACCATCCCACTGCGCCAGTTGGCGACCCTCGACGTTGAGCAAGCGCAGCGAGAGGTTCCAATTGCGCGGCGTCTCCGGCGTCGACCACGCCATCTTGAGGCGCAGCTCCGTGGGGATGGGCTGCGTCGCCGTGACGTCGTACAGTGTGAGATCGCGGAACTCTCCCAGCGGCAGGTCGTCGGTTGGCAGCGCCGGCCCTTCAGGCACGCGAACGGCGCCCACGTAGAGCGGCCCCCTCCCGCGCCCCTGCGCCGTGCGTGCGGATAGTTCGCCTTGCGGGCCGAAGAGTCGCACTTCGATCAGGTAGAGGCCGCGTGCGAGATCCGACGGCAATGCCAGGCGCGCCGAACTTGAGCCGGGAAGTTCAAAGGAGGTCTGCGCGAGTTCATACTCCACGCCGTGACGCGGTTCGGTGGGGGAGACGAGGCGCAGCGTGCCGGTGAGCGTTGGTGTCGCCATCGCCGACCAGGTGGGCGTGATGACGAGCGTATCGCCCGGCTGGGCCGTCGAGGGCGCGTATACCAGATCCTCCAGTTGGATGACCGAGAAATCCACCGGCCCGGCGTGCGGATAGGGCATCCGATGAAAGTCGAAGAAGGTCGCGTGGCCCTTGGGCGCGTGCGACCAGAGCGCGGGGAAGAGCAGGCAGAGCGCCAGGAGACCCAGCGCCCACAGCGCAAATCTGATTGTCTCAGTTTTACCCTTGCGAAGGTTGCCTATGGCGCTCGATAGCCATGACACACTGCACAATGCGAAGGGCTTTAGTTTGAAGGACTGTTGATTAAGGTAGTTCCAGAAATTAAAACCTCCCAAACCTGATGCTTTCTCCTCAGAAAACTGACCGTTTTTGGGAGACTTATTTTCTTGGAACGGCCTAACCTTCGCAAGGGTTCCAGATGTTACCATAAAATAGACGCCGCAGCCTATCCAGGCCAGCAGCGTGATGAGATTCGCCGCCGTGCGCAGCGGCGTCGCGCCCAACCGTAGGGTGACGGTGTGCTCGCCGGCGGGTAGATCGATGGTAAGACGACCGGAGCCGGGCATCGCGTAGGCCTCGACCCGCGAGCCGTCCACGCGGGCGCGCCATCCCGGCCACCAGTTGATGGGGAAGGCCACCGGCGCGGCGCTCTGTAACGTGACGGCCCATCGCTGCTTGATGGGCGCGCGCTTGAGCAACGTGGCCGCCAGCCCTGCTTCGTCCCCCGTCAGCGGGCGTAGGTTGCCGTCCACCACCGCCGAGGAGATGTACGGGCGCGGCACGACGTCGGCGGGGAGATATTCGTGGCGGATGGTCGTGCCGATGTTGCCCGTGAAACTTTCGTACAACCGCAGCTTCTCCCAAGTCACGTCCTCCGCGCCGATGCGCAACCGATCCGGGCGCAGGCCCAGCAGCGCGGCGGCCATCGTAAGAGCGCACAGGCCACCGCCTATCACAAAGCGGACGATCTTCTTAGAGTGTGTCCGTTCGGGCGCGGCGAGACGCCGGCCCGAAGACAACGTGCGCGCGCCTAAGGTAGTTCCAGAAATTAAAACCTCCCAAACCTGATGTTTTCCCCTCTGAAAATTCCCCGTTTTTGGGAGACTTATTTTCTTGGAACGGCCTAAGCTCCCCGTCACGATGGCGGTGAAGAGCGCCTGCATGGAGAGAAAGCGCCATGGGAATTGCGTCATCTCCAGCAGTGGGAGGTGCTGCCACAGCGGGCGCGAAAGCGG
>JAAAOZ010000358.1 GCA_009908585.1 Chloroflexota bacterium | reverse complement strand
GCCTAACCCTCACCGGCGACTTCACCGACACCCTCACCCAGACGGTCGCCCTCAGCGCCGCGCCGACCTTCACGCTCCGCGCCGACGATCCTCAGCGCGAGGGCGATGTCGTCCTCCCCTACGATCTCGAGAATCCCGGTGACGTCGATCTCGTCGCCGAGGTGATCTTCGACCTGGTCGACGCGATTCCTTTCCGACGTCCCCAGCGCGCGCCCCAACTATTCGGATCGGATCGGCCCGCCGCGCGCGCGCAGGGCATCGCCTGGCTGACGCCGCACGCCCTCGACGCCAACGGCGCCCAGATCCGCCGCACCTATCTCCTGCCCGCCGGGGATCGCTTAGATGACACCTTGATCGTCAGCCTCACGCGCGGCCTCCGGCCTCGGATAATCCCGGCCTCTTCGATCACAGCCACAGCAATATATGGCAACGGTCGCAGGTGCACACGCTCACGGTGCAGGGCGAGAACGACCTCAAGCTGACGGCCTCCGGCGCGCCGACGGTCACCGCCGTCATCACCAACGTGGGCTGGAACGCGATCAGCGGCACGTTGGTCGCGCAAGGACAGCGCGCGGGACAGCCCTTCGCCCGCGAGGTGCGCACGCTCCATCTGGACAAAGGCGACAGCGCCGATTTCACGCTCCCGCTGGACGCGCTGTACCTAGCCGCCGGGCCGTACACCGCCGCCGTGACGCTCTGGTCAGAGACTGGCGCGATGTTGGCGCAGCGCGAGCTGCACGGCAGCATCGACCCGCCCGACCTCGCGCTCACGCAGATGCCCGCGACGACCATCTTCCCCGCCGGCGAGACGACGCCGCTCACCTACACCGTCCACAATCGCGGGGGCGCGCCAGCGCTGACTGAGTTCCACCTCGCGTGGGATGCGCTCCACAATCAGCGCCTGCGACGCTGGCTCCCGGCCGGCGAGACGACGTATTTCACGCTGCCCGTCCAGGTTCCTTTCGATATGCCGAGCTTGGCCGCGCCCAGCGCCTACACCTTCGGCAGCGCGGACGAGGTGATCGCGCAGGGCGCGCGCATCTGGCGCGTGGAGGGTCTCAGCCTCACCGTCACATCCAACACCGACCGCGCCGCCTATCGTCCCGGCGATGCGGCCACACTCCAGTTGACGATCACCAATCACAGCGCGCTCGATCTCAGCGATCTGACCGCGCACGTGGCCTTCGGCGGCCGGACGCAGCAGCGCGCGTTCGATCTGGACGCCGGGCAGACCGCCCACATCAGCACGAACTTCACCGCCGATTTCACCTCCAGTCCCATCGCCTTCTACGGCCTCTACAGCCGCCGCTATCATCGCGCGCTCGCGCAGGGGACACAGCGCCTCCATCGTCAAACGCCGGGGGCAACGATCCGACTGGATCAAGACCGCTATCAGCGCAACGCTACGGCGAACGCCACCCTGGTCACAACATTGACGCGAGGGCGCCTGACGGCTCACGTCTTCGATCAAGCCTTCACGCTGACGCTGGGCAGCGACAGCGGCTTCAGCTTCCAGATACCGGCGGATGCGGCGCCCGGCGCCCACACACTCACCTACGCGATTCACGGCACCGGCACCCCGGCGGATGGCCGGGCGGCGACCTACAGGTTCGACATCGAGGCGCCCGTCGCCCGCGTGATCGGCCAGCAGGTGGATCACGTCCCGACGACGCCTGACGGCATCGTCAGCGCCACGCTCACCTTGGCCACCGACGCCGAGCACGAGGTAGAACTCACCTCATGGCTGCACACGCCGGATGGCCAGGACAGCCTCGCCTCCCGACAGACAGTCGTGCTCCAGCCGGGCATCACCAACACCGCGCACATCACCGCCGCGCTCGACGCCCAGATGGGCTTCCATCAGATGCGCTACACGCTGACGCCCGCCTCGTCGCAGGCGCGCCGACGTGCGAATAAAAGCGCAACGCCCGCCGCAGCCGATGGCGCGCTCGGCATAGACATCGGCCCGGCGGCGCTGCTCCACCTCGCGATGGATCAACCGGCCTACGCGAACGCCGATAGTCCCGCCCAAGCCCGCCTCGACATCTACGCGACCGAAGGCGGCGCGGCCAGCATCTCGCTCGCCCTCGACGGCGCGCCGCCCGCCGACCATAACGTCATCCTGACGCCCGGCCACCAGACCATCACATTGCCGCTCAGTTCCCCGCTGCCCATCGGCCATCAACAGCTCACGGCCACCCTCCAGATGGATGGCTTCTTCGCCACGGATCAGACGGCGTTCGTCTGCGGCGCCGCGCTGCCGGATCTCATCCCCAGCCTACCGATGCTCACCACAAGCGACGGGAGCGCCGCCTTGCAGACCGTCGTCGTCAACACGGGCGGCGGCGCATCCGCCGGGACGACCGTGGCTTTCTCCGATAACGGCGCGGCCATCGATAGCGTCAACCTCTCGGCGCTGGATGCTGGAGAAACGGCCCTCGTCAGCCTGCCATGGGATACGGCGGGCCAAGGCGGCCCCCACACCTTCGAGACGACCGCCGATCCGGGCGATCAAGTCGCCGAATTCGACGAGACCAACAACATCGCCCACGCCGATCACGCGCTGCCACGCTTCCGCAGCGAATTGAGCGCAGAGGCTACGCGCATCGGCGCGGGCGAGACCGCCACGCTGTTACTCTCACTCCAAAACCTCCAGAGCGAGGAATTACCCGTCACTTACACCGTCGAACTCCGCGATCCAGCGGGGACGCTGATGCTTAGCCAAAGTCAAGATACTACGCTCTATGAAACTGCACAAGGGCACTCCATTCGATGGGACTGCCCCGACGATGCCCTCCTGGGCACCTACACCGCCTTCGCCATCTCGACAGATGATATCCACGGAGAACAACGCCGAGCGTCGAGCAACCTCTACGTCGCGTCGGCTCCAACAGAGGAAGACACCTTCGACATCTTCCTCCCCCTGGTGATGAAGAGCACACCGTAGCCAATATCAACCCGACGATCCTACCATGTGAAAAGGCCGGCCTCTTTCGAGGCCGGCCTTCGATATACCGATTAATTGATCATGCACCTTGCGCGTCAGCGAATGGCCTTCTCCGTATCCTTATCGAAGAGGTGCATGCGGCTCAGGTCAAACGCGACGGTCTTAGTCATACCAATCTTCACGTTGGTGCGGGGATCAAAGCGGCCCAAGAACGAGGTGTGCTCGGTCTCCAAATAGGTAATGACCTCATTGCCCATCAACTCAGTCACATCCACCTTCGTCTCTACGAGCGCGGGCTTAATGCCAGGCGGCGTGAATTCGGGGTCGTGGACATGCTCCGGGCGCACGCCCGCAATCACTTCCTGGCCTAAGTAACCACGATACATATCGCGGCGCTCCTCCGGCACGGAGATCTGGAAATCCTTGCAATCGAGCACGATATCGCCGTTCTGCTCGATCAGGGTCGCGTCGAAGAAGTTCATCGCCGGGCTGCCGATGAAGCCGCCGACGAAGACGTTGGCCGGATAATCATATAACTCCTGGGGCGTATCACACTGCTGGAGGATGCCATCCTTCAACACTGCGATCCGGGTGCCCATCGTCATGGCCTCCACCTGGTCGTGGGTCACGTAGATGAAGGTCGTGCCCAGCCGATGGTGCAGCTTGGAGATCTCAGCGCGGGCCTGGACGCGCAACTTGGCGTCGAGGTTGGAGAGAGGCTCGTCCATGAGGAAAACGTTCGGCTCACGGACGATGGCGCGTCCAACGGCGACACGCTGGCGCTGTCCACCGGATAATTGCTTGGGTTTGCGATCCAGCAGGTGCTCGATGCCCAAAATCTCCGCCGCTTCCTTTACGCGGCTGTCAATTTCCTGCTTGGGAATCTTGCGCAACTTGAGTCCAAAAGCCATGTTATCATAGCAGGTCATATGAGGATAGAGCGCGTAGGACTGGAAGACCATCGCGATGTCGCGATCCTTGGGGGGCACGTCGTTGACCACACGGTCGCCGATCAGAATCTCCCCTGCGGTAATCTCCTCCAAGCCGGCCAACATCCGCAAGCTGGTGCTTTTGCCACAGCCCGACGGCCCAACGAAGACCAAGAATTCTTTATCCTCGATCTCCAACGAGAGATCAGAGACAGCGGTGACATCGCCAAAGCGCTTCGTGACATTTCGATAGGTAACACTAGCCATTTAAAAATCTCCTTTCAAAGATATGATGTGAATGTAATTAAATGATACTTTTGATTAGGCCGTTCCAAGAAAATAAGTCTCCCAAAAACGGTCAGTTTTCTGAGGAGAAAGCATCAGGTTTGGGAGGTTTTAATTTCTGGAACTACCTTAGGTCAAAACAACGCGAACGCCCAACTCGCTGAGGTCCCATAACGGGGGATTGGCGGCCTCGCGGCCCGTGACCAGGACATCCACCTCTTCGGCCGGGGCGATGAAGAGCGCGCCAGCGCCACCGACCTGCTCCGGTCGCAGCAGGAGCATCACCTGCGCGTGCAAGCCCAGAAGCACACGGCCCATCTCAGCGTAGTAGTGCTGATCGTGCGTCAGGCCGCGCGCTGCATCCAAGCCCGAAGCCTCCAACACGACCCAATCGGCGCGGATATCGCGCAGGGCCGCCACGTTGCCGTAGACTCCGTAATCCGATTCTACTTGGCCGCCGATCAAATGGAGAGGATGCGTCTGCTGGCGGGCGATGGCCCAGGCTACATTGAGTGCGTTCGTCATAATGGTAAGGTGCGGATGATCGCGCAAAAAGGGCGCTATCTCTGGAGTGATCGTGCCCGGCCCCAAAAAGACGACGCTCTTCTCCGGGAGAAGCCGCGCGCTCGCTTCTGCAATGCGTCGCTCCAACCCGCTGGGAAGGTGCTGAACGCTTGCGCCTTCGCGTAAGAGCGCTCCGCCGTGCACCCGATGCAACTTGCCTTCCTCTTCCAGTTGTGAGAGATCGCGCCGAATGGTCATCGGGGAAACCTTGAGTTCCGCAGCCAATTGAGAGACGTACACCGCACCCTCGTCTTCCAATTGTTGCAGAATAATCGCTTGCCGCTCACGCTTCAACACTGCTACCTCGCACAAGTTTAACTATAGCACAGAGAGATCGTAACGTCAACACAAAACAGCAAAATCGAACATAGTCGATCACAAAAAATCACTTTCAATCAAGAGTACATTGGCTCTTATGGGTTTTTAGGTGAAATTGGGCGCGAATGATGATCATACTCTCGTTACACTGAGTTTCACGGAGTTTTT
>JAAAOZ010000441.1 GCA_009908585.1 Chloroflexota bacterium | reverse complement strand
AAGTTTCTGGAGGACGCCGGTTGGTATGACGAGGACGGCGATGGCATCCGCGAGGCGCACGACGTGCCGGGCATCCGCGACGACACGCCCTTGAGCCTCACGCTCCATCTGGCCTCGCCCTATATCGTCACGGCGGCCCATCTCTCGGCCGATTTGGAAAAATGTGGCGTCGGCGTCCGCCCGCAGCCCACGGAGACGCAATTGCTCTACGCGGCTGATGCTGTCAGTCCGCTCTTTGGGCGGAGCTTCGAGATGGCGCTCTTCGGGTGGCAGGTCGAATTGCCCCAGGTCTGCGGCGCTTGGCGCTCTGATCGGATCCCCAGTGAGGAAAGTGGGTGGATTGGGGAAAACTTCAGCGGCTACACCAACGAGGCCTATGATCGGGCGTGCACGCGCGCGCTCACGTCTGTGGATCCGACGGCGCAGGCCGCCGCGCTCCAAGAAGCGCAGACGCTGCTCAAAGAGGAACTGCCCACGCTCTTTTTGACGTGGCGGCCTTATTGGTTCGTCGCTCGTACTGAGGTGCAGGGCCTGCGCCCCGACGCCTCGGCCTCCGGGACCATCTGGAACATCGAGGAGGTCGCCATCCAACCCCAAACGGGAGATTAAAGCGGGGAGTTAAAGCTAAATTGAAAAAGGCCGCGTGCCTCTTGAGAAAAGAGGGGCACGCGGCCTGTGTCTTTCAACAAAACTCGGAAACCGCGATTTCAAATCCGGCGATCACGTCGGCGCGCACTACATCGCCCGGCTCGTACCGCCCAACCTGTGTGTATTGGTCGTCGCGCAGCACGAAGACCTCCACCGTGCTGTTGTCCGGGTCGACGATCCAGTATTCGCGCACGCCCGCCGCTTCGTAGACCGTGTACTTATCGCGGCGGTCATCCAGCCAGTTGCTGGGCGAGAGAATTTCGATGATCAAATCCGGCGCGCCGACGATGAACTTCTCTTGCACGATCTCCAGGCGTTCCTGCGCGATGAACAGAATGTCCGGCTGCACGGGCGAGGCGATAGTTTCGTCGGTGGCACGGTCGGATAATATGACATCGATGGGGGCGTCATAGACTTCTCCCAGATTGTGTTCATATACAAACTGCCCCAAAGCTATCTTGAGTTGTAGCCCTATTTTTTGGTGACGTGTTCGTGGGGCAGGCGACATATGTAATTCCCCCTGGATAATTTCATAACGCCATTGATCGTTGGGCAACCGCGCATAATCCTCGTAGGTCCATTCCCCGCGACGTGGAGGCCAGGGGCGCGTTTGTGCCTTAACCGCCACCGGCGTATCTGTAATGGTCATCGTTAGCCCCCTTGCGATTGATTGGGTTCCTCACGCTCTCATCATCTACTTTAAGTATAGCATGGCTTGGATTGAAGCTAAGTTGGGTTTTTGTTAGTGTCTTAAAGTATTCGCCGCTTGGCCCGCCTACGAATGAATTCGAGGCTGATACACAAAACCCGTTGAAAACGGGTTGAAAAACCGCCCCAAAGAGCAACCCCAGTGCGTTTTAACGCACTTTGGATATCAGCCGAGGGTTTCAACCATCGGCGCGGCGCATTGGCGAATACTCTGTGACAGTAACGGTTTTTCAACAAATCCGAGGTAACTGCGCGCCGGTCAACATCGGGAGGACGCGCCGCGCGCCGTAAGGCGTGCGCAGCGCCACGCGCCCCGGATGCTCCGCCGTGACGCGCCCGATGAGCGCGGCGTCGCGGCCCAGGGGATGGGCGCGCATCGCCGCCAAGGCCGTCTCCGCCGCCTCCGCCGCCAGCGCGATCACGACTTTGCCTTCGTTGGCCGCGTAGAGCGGATCGAGGCCCAGAAATTCGCAGGCGGCGCGCACGTCCTCGCGCACGGGGATGGCGCTTTCTTCCACCTCGATGCCCACGCCCGCCGTCTCGGTCCACTCGTTGAGCACCGTCGCCAGGCCGCCCCGCGTCGCATCGCGCATACAGCGCACGCCCTCTGTCGCGTCCAGCACCGCCGCAATCAGGCCGTTGAGCGGTGCGCTGTCGCTCTCCAGCGCCGAGCCGAACGCCAACTCCTCGCGCCGGATCATCACCGCCAGGCCGTGATCGCCCATCGTGCCGTTGACCAGCAGCGCATCCCCCGGCTGAAGTCGGGCTGGATCCAACGCGAGGCCCGGCGGCACCACGCCCACGCCGGCAGTGTTGATGAAGAGGCCATCGGCGGCGCCGTGCTCCACCACCTTGGTATCACCCGCGACGATGTGCACGCCGGCCTCGCGCGCCGTCGCCGCCATCGAGGCCACGACGCGCTCCAACGTCTCCCACGGCAGCCCCTCCTCCAAGATGAAGCCGGAGGTCAGATAGAGCGGGCGGGCGCCGGCCACGGCCAGATCGTTCACCGTGCCGCAGACGGCCAGCTCGCCGATATCGCCGCCGGGGAAGAAGAGCGGCTGCACCACATAGGAATCGGTCGTCATCGCCAAGCGCCCCTCCGGCAGCGCGGGCAGCACCGCCGCGTCGCCCATCGCATCCAGGGCCGGATGATCGAAGTGGCGGACGAAGACATCGCGGATCAACTCGTGGGTCATCACCCCGCCGCTGCCGTGCGCGAGCAGGATGCGTTCTGGCCTGTCGGACTTAGTGGGCATACTTGCTTCTCCTTAACTCGCGGCCTCAGTGGCCTGGCGCATCAGATTCTCTTTGAACGCCGCGTGCTCCGAGGATGCCAATCCCCGTTGACCAATCTCCAGAAGCTTCGCCAGATCGCCGGCCCACAACGCCGCAGGTTGGAGCCATAAGCCCGGAAAGACCGCGCTGCGTAGGACGCCCTCGTTATCTTCGTCTTTTTCTTTTTCAATAGGATGATAGACGCTTTCCCGCAGAGCGAACCAATCTATGCGCCGCTCGTACACCTGGATCGCCAGATATTCCTGCACTCCGCGCCGCGCATAGACGTGGCGCTTACTGTGTAGATCATAGGCCGCGCTGCTTGCCGCCACCTCCACCACCAACTCCGGCGGCCCTGAAACATAATCGTCCGCCGTCACCTGTGAGCTGCCGCCCAATCGCGCTGGTAAGCGCAAGATAGCGTCCGGTTGCACCTCGTTCTCGTAATCGATGAGAACCGTCACGTTGTCCCCGCCCTGGACGTGGGGCGTGGCAGCGCTGTACACGCCCAACCAAGTGACGATCATAAAATGCAAATATCCGTGTTGCTCGAAACGCACAGGTGATGGCATATAAACGACTCCTTCGATAAGTTCCGCTTTTTTGACTTCGGGGTGGGCCTGGTAGCGACGCTCGAACTCCGCGCGAGAAAGATGGTCGCCAGCACGCAAGGGCGGCGCCTTGTTCTCTTCCCCCACTGGCCTCTCTGAGGTTGCTACCGTGACCTGACGCTCATAGGTCATCTTGACCTCCTTTTGATCCTCATCAATTCATCAACTCTCAATTTCGCTCTCCTACTGCCTCGTCAAAGGCCCGGTGTAGGAGATCTTGCATCTGTAATTTGGTAGCCCAATGCTCGAGATAAGTGAAGTCTAGTGTTGGCCATTGCACTTTAAGCACGCCCAGGATATCTTTCCATTGACGTTCGGATACTTCCCCGCCCATCCGATACCAGTCTAGTTTGCTCAGAACAATGTCCTCAGCCGACACGAAGTAGAATTCTGTGGTGTCTTGTCCTGCATCCAGTTTATCTTTGCGACATCGTTGCAGTGCGGCGCGATGATAAGGGGTGTCTTTGAAGATAAAGACATCCACCTTGAGCATCGTTTCCAGATGAACGAGATTGAAAGAGGCTTGGCGGCTGATCGCATCGTGGATCATGTGGTCATCAATATAGTAGGCAGATTCCAATTGTTGAACCAACAGGTCCACATGATGAGGTTGAATATCGGCAACCATATCTACATCCATAGTCATGCGCGCCATACCATAGATTGAACTGGCGACAGAACCACCAATATAGTAGGTGATATTCAGAGCCTCAAATATCTCAACCACTGGCTGAATAGCAGCAGCAATGTTAGGGTGTTGCATTACTCCTCTGTTCTAGATATTTCCTTACTCGTTCAGCCAAATCTTCCCCATAGTGGTAGGCGACAAACGCTAAGTTGACTTCCAATTCACTGTAGGTGGGATTGGCTCTCTGGATGGCGCGCCGTGAAAGCTGAATGGCTGTTTCTGATAATGAACGCATTATCGCGAATCTTTCGGCCACCGATGCTTGGCGCAAGAGCATAATCTGGACTTCCTCGGCCTGCGGATGGGTATCTCTGGATTGGACGATCATTACAATTTTCCTACCTTCATGTAGTCACGGCTATCACTCTGGAGGATACATTTCTGATAGAATTAATTGACGACGTTCTGAAACTCTATCGGGATGGTTGAGCTGTAAAATTGCCACGGTCACGCGGGCCTCTGATGTGAGCGGAATGATGTGTGCTTCTTCGAGTTGAAAGTGTTCTGACCAACGTTGTGTTCGTGGATTGAAGAACGGCGTCAGTTGATCGGTTTCAGGGTCAATAGATCCCAAATCTGTGCCTTTGAATCGGTTGCAATAGGGACAAGCTAATGCCAAATTGTCTATGGTTGTCTCACCGCCGTGTTTCTCAGCGACGATATGTTCGACCTCAAACGACAGAAAAGATGCTACCTCTGGATACAGACAATACTCACATCTCCCCTTGGCCCGATTGTGAACCATTTTTCGCATTGCGGATGAAACGTAGGTTGACATTATCTCTGGTCGGATAGTTGCTGATAGGCGTGGGCCTTGGCCAATCGAACCAAGTGTTCCAACATCAAATGCCGCTCCAGTTCAAGCTCTTCCGGCACGGAGAGATGGCCGGTTTTTCGCCTTGCTAAAAGTTCACTCACGCGCGATTGGAGTTTAGGGGAGGCATGAAGGTCTAAAACCTCTTGTGGTGTGGGCTGACTTGTCAACAGCGCGATGATTGCTGCTTCATCTTGGAACTCGTTGGATGACTCTGGAGAGGTTTCGGCCATAATCTGACGTAGACCTCGCTCTAAAATTTCCGGTAACCGATCTTGAAACCGCTGCATTTTTTTACCCAGAGTATCCGGCACTTGTAGCGTGATTTCAATAGTCATTTTGACTCCTTCGCCTGATAGAAGATGCTGGCTCATCTATCTGCTTCACTTACTTGGTTCTTCAGGAATTCGCCGGGTGCAATTGCCAAGCGCTATTGCCAAGCGCTATTGCGCCCCTCACCCGCAACCTAGTAGCG
>JAAAOZ010000151.1 GCA_009908585.1 Chloroflexota bacterium | reverse complement strand
CCGTAAATCGGCCAGCGAAAGCCCGCGCCCGTAGCCCTGATAAGCGTAGGTGCTGTCGAAGTAGCGATCGCAGAGGATAAGCCTGCCCCGGCGCAGCGCCGGCCGGATGATCTGCGCCACAAGCTGGGCGCGCGAGGCCGAATAGAGGAGGATCTCGGCGGTGGGAGCCATCTCCGTGTGCGCGCAATCGTGGAGCAGCGCGCGCACCTCCTCGCCGATGGCCGTGCCGCCCGGCTCGCGCGTCACGACGGGCGCGTGGCCCAGCTCCTTCAGCCATTGGACGAGGAGGTGTAATTGCGTGGTTTTGCCGCTGCCGTCCGGCCCCTCTAACGTGATGAACGATCCGCGCGTTGGCATATCGATGATTCGGGCCGGCCTAGGCTAACTCATCCCGGTAGACGCGCACGTTGCGCTCTGGATCTTGCCCGAAGGAGCGCGAGTGCAGATTGGCGTTGCGGATCATCTGGTGCTGGCGCCGGCGGATGAAGTCCTGTTGCGGAGCGAGGTCGATCCACTGGGTATCGCCCTCCTGGACCCGGCTGATGGCCTCCTCGACTTCGCGCATCGCCTGGGCGAACGGGCGCTTCTCCTCGCTGGCGAAGCGGTAGAGATCGGCCAAGAAGGATTGCATCTGCGCGATGGTGTTGGCCCGCAGCACATAGATCGGCACGCCGCGCCGTTCCGCGTCCTTGACGGGACGGGGGCGCTGGCGGTAGAAGCGCTTGGTCGTCACCACCACGTCGGCGTGATTGACCTCATCGACCAGGTTGATGGGCACGCTGAGTTTATCCGCCGCTTGGCGCAGGCGATTGCGGGCCACGCCGTAGGGGAAGAGCGCCTTCTCTGGATATGCCTCCGGCGTCTGCTGCGACCGGCGCGCGCCGCCCGTGGTGGCCCGCTTAGGCTCCTGCGTCGTAGGCGCCGAGGCGCTGGCGTCGCCCTCCGTGTGGAGATTGCCGTCGTCGTCGCGATAGCGCAATTCCCCCCGCAGCGGACGGCCTCGCACCCAATTATCGACGGCCATCGAGACGTCCTTGTGGACCATCAACCGCTCGCGATCCTGGATTTCTACTAAGATGTCGAAGGTTGGCGGCGCGCGCCGCTCCAACACCGTCTTCTGCGTCCCGCGCCGCCGCGCCTCCTCATCGGAGAGCGTGACACTCTCGATGCCGCCGACCAGGTCGGAGAGCGTGGGGTTCATCACCAGATTATCCAGCGTGTTGCCGTGCGCCGTGGCGATCAACTGCACGCCGCGCTCGGCGATGGTCCGCGCGGCGATGGCCTCCATCTCCCGACCGATCTCGTCGATGACGATGACCTCCGGGTTGTGATTCTCCACCGCCTCGATCATCACCTCGTGCTGGAGGCTGGGCATCGCGACCTGCATCCGGCGCGCGCGCCCGATGGCCGGGTGGGGGATGTCCCCGTCGCCGGCGATCTCATTGGACGTATCGACGATCACCACGCGCTTCTTCTCGGCCAACACACGCGCGGCCTCGCGCAACTTGGTCGTCTTGCCCACGGCCGGCCGCCCGACGAGGAGCACGCTCTTGCCGGATTCGATCAGATCCTGGATGATGTCAATCGTCCCGAATACCGCGCGCCCGACGCGGCACGTCAGGCCGACCACGCGCCCCTTGCGGTTGCGGATCGCGGCGATGCGGTGCAGCGTGCGTTCGATGCCGGCGCGATTGTCGGCGTCGAAATCGCCCACGCGCTCCACCACGCCATCGATGTCGTCCTGCGCGACTTCCCGTTCCAGCAACACGATCTCTTTATCCGTAAACCGCGCCGTCGGCACCCGACCGAGATCCAAGATCACTTCTAACAACTCGGATCGGCGTCCAATATCATTCAGCGCCTGCCGGATGTCCAAGGGCAGGACGTTCAACAGCAAATCTAAATCATCAACGATAACTTGTGTTTGGCTATTCATTTAAACGAAATTCACCTCTTTTTTTATCTAAGTTGGTCACATTGTACCATGGGTTGGGGATGGGGAAAGTGATCAGCAGATGGAGCGGATGAAAGCAGATGTGATCTATACCTACCACATCTCGTTAGATTGATAGACATCCGATTTTTACACTAAGGTAGTTCCAGGAATTAAAACCTCCCAAACCTGATGTTTTTCCCTCTGAAAACTCCCCGTTTTTGGGAGACTTATTTTCTTGGAACGGCCTAAGGGGCGGGAAACATCTCGGAAAACGAGTAGAAGGAGGACAATCGAAGCTCAAAAATCAGATGTCTAGCTCGCCGCTTGACGTGCCGATGCTCTGTGTTAAAACGGGATAGTGATGAGACGAATGGAGATAGGAGAGACGGGATGCGTTTGGCCGTTTGGCGGTGCTTTTTGGGGCTGATAGGGTTGGTTTGGATGAGCGGATGTGCGCGCGCGGAGCAAACTGTCGCGCCGCCGACGGAGACGCCGGGGGTAGCGCCGACCGTTATGTCCGCGATGCAGGCAGACGCCCCGTTGGGGCGGCTGGCCTTCACGGCGGCGGGCGATCTCTACATCATCTCCGCCAACGGCGTCGGGCGGCAGAACCTCACCCGCACGCCGACCTACGAGGGGATGCCCGCGTGGTCGCCGGATGGGCAATGGCTCGCGTTGGTGGTCAGCGAGGACGGTCGCGAGAATCTCTTCGTCGTCCCCGCCGAGGCGACGGGCGACCGCGCTCAGTACATTCGGATCACGGAGGATATGACGGAGGTGCGCGCCCCGGCCTGGTCGCCCGATGGGGAGCATTTGGCCTTCGCCGCCCACACCGAGGATGCGTGGGGCATCTTCGTCGCACTCGATCCACGCGGACGCCAGACCTGTGCCACCTGTGAGCGAACGACGCTGCCGGTCCGCCGATTGACGCAGAACCTCTTCTATAACGGTCATCCTCATTGGTCGCCGGATGGGCGGTGGATTCTCTACACCTCCGACCGAGGCTTCCGCTGGCAAGCCGTGATGACCGACCGTAACGGCGGCCAAGCGACGCCGATCCCCGGCATCGAGAGCTTGGGGAACTCGGCCTATCCGACGTGGTCGCCGGACGGGCGCTGGATCGCGCTGGCCGGACAGCAGCAGGGCGGCAGTTGGGACATTTACGTCGTCAGCGCCGATGGCGCCGAGTTGGTGCAACTGACCTCCCATCCGGCGGCGGATTGGGGGCCGGCCTGGTCGCCCGATGGGCTGTGGTTAGCCTTCACGTCGGAGCGCAGCGGGAACGGCGATCTCTACATCGTGCCAGTAGATCGCAGCGAAGCGCCGCGTCGCCTGACCGACACGCCCGTTGACGAGAGCTTCCCCGCGTGGCGACCGTAAAATCTTATCTTCCGTTGCTGATGCGCTCGATTTCGGGCCAACTCAATCCCTGCCAGTTCGTCGTTGATCCCGCGGACGTCGTGCAGCTGGCCTTCGGGTCGGGCGCAAAAAGACAAGCACCACTCCGGATGTATGAGCAATCAGGGCGGTGCTTGTTCGTTTGGGTGTAGACCCGAAGGGCTTCTGAAAACCCTTCGGGTCTGAGGGACATCCAAAAATTAAACGAGAATCTAGCTACCGGACACTTTTTGAAAACAGCTCACGGATTTTCACGGATCGCACAGATTTTTTAGATCTTTCGACGGAGAAATTCCCCATCTTGGTGCGCGTTTTACCGCTCACGTCCATTTGGACGAGTTTAAGGCTGAATTTTAATCCTTACATTCCCGGAATGGCACTTCCTGCAATATAAAAATCAAAGAAATATCTGCGTTAATCCGTGTTTATCCGTGAGCTAAGAAGTGTCCGGTGAATAGAACGAGAATTAGCTACTGGACAGTTTTACGTCCTTAGGTAGTTCCAGAAATTAAAACCTCCCAAACCTGATGCTTTCTCCTCAGAAAACGGACCGTTTTTGGGAGACTTATTTTCTTGGAACGGCCTTATCTCAGCAGATGAAGCGAATGGAGCAGATATATTGTCAGACAAACCAATTTTCACAGAGTTTCGCAGAGTTTTTTACCGAGGCTCACCGATGAACTCATCTCTCTGTCTTTCTCGGTGCCTTCTCGGCGGTGCTCTGTGTCCAAATCCATGCTTAATCTGCTCCGTCTGCTGATCAAAACTATCCTTAGGAGAAAGTGTCCGGTAGCTAGAAACGAGATTCAATATCCTCGTATCACTACGGGCAAGTAGATCCGGCGGGTCTCTCCCAGTACGGCAAAGCGTGAGAAGTGATCAACTTGGGCCGTGACGACATCATCGGTGATGTTGACGCTGCTGGTGATACCCTCCTGTGACCATTCGCTTGCACCCACGTCCCACCCGTAAAGCCCCAACGTCTCCTCGATCGTCGGACCAAGCTGGGTTTCGCTGTACTGCGCCGTGACGGTATAGGATTTACCCGGTGCGAGTTGGGCCGGCAAATTAGCCGTGTTTGGATCAGTACCGGTGTAGATGGCGGTGAGGTCGAAGACATTGCCGATACTGCTCAGATTACCACCGGGCGGATAGCCCGTGGCGGGCGTGTGAGTGATGGCAATCG
Organism: Chloroflexota bacterium; assembly: GCA_009908585.1. Classification (GTDB taxonomy): domain Bacteria; phylum Chloroflexota; class Anaerolineae; order B4-G1; family SLSP01; genus JAAAOZ01. The sequence goes on along the minus strand of JAAAOZ010000151.1, from coordinate 703 downwards.
TGCCGGTGACCGCTCCTGAAGGGAGTCGAACCTCGGTATTGCCATCGTCGGAGGTCAGATCACCGCCGCCGGTGCCGATGACGGTACTGGCCTTAGTCATCCGCCAGGTTGCGATATCGCCGAAGCTGGGGCCGTGGGGGCGCTCCAGATAGGGCTTGGTGATATCCACGTGGGTGTAATAGTAGAGCGGAAGCATCACTGCATCGGTTTCCACGAGGATCTCCTCGGCCTGCTTGTAGAGTTCTTTGCGGGCCTCAGGATCTTGCTCGCGAGCTGCCTGATTCAGTAGATCTTCGTAGGTCGTGTTGCTCCAGTCGCCGTGACGAGAGGGAGCAATGCCATCGGCGAGGAAGTTATTCGCGTCTGGATAGTCCATACACCAGCCCAATCGCCAGACTTGGAATTGTCCGTTGGACAACTGATCTAAGTAATCGGCCCAGGGTAGGGTCTCTAGCGTCACGCTCACGCCCAGGGTGGCATACCAGCTATCTTGGATGTACTCGGCGATGGCTTGATGTCCTTCGTTGAACCACAATGTGATGTCCGGTACCTGGCCATTGGAATACCCTGCATCGGACAGCCATTGCTGTGCTTTGGATGGATTGTAGGGAATGCCTACGTCCTCAGCGTAGCCGTCTACGTGACCGAAAAGACCAGGCGGCGTATAAGTGAGAGCTGGCTGTTGGTCGCCTCCCAACACATC
>JAAAOZ010000502.1 GCA_009908585.1 Chloroflexota bacterium | reverse complement strand
GCCTGCTGGTTGTTCTCGACGCCTAACAGCGAGAGAAAGGCGATCTGCTCCACGCCCACCGCTTTTGCGTGATCGATGATGGGGAAGATGTAGCGTTGCACGTCCGTGATCTGCGGCGGGCGCATCAAAAAGAGCTTGCGCACACCCACGAAGGCGCCGGGATAGGTCGCGTCTTCCCCGAACACCAACCGCGCGGTCGCAATGCCCGGCGGGACGCGCTGCGCGTCCCGTTCGTCCAGCGTCGCCGCGACCACGTTTGCCGCATCCCCATGCGCCGCCAGCGCGTTGATCACTTCTCGTCCCACGTTCCCCGTCGCTCCTGTTACTAAGATTTTGTCCTGTTGCATTTTGGTTTCTCCACTATTCTTCTAATCTGTAGGTTGAAATCAATCGCGCCATCGATTCGGCCGCGTGCTCCAACGGCGCCGTGCTGCGGCGCGTCCTGCTGAGGATGATGGCGCCCTCCAAGGACGCGATGACCAGCGTCGCCAATCGCTCCGCGTCCGCCGGCGCGAGACCGCTCCCCATAAATTTGGCCTCGAAGGCCGCCTGCCACGCCTGATACACCTCCTCGCAAGCCGCGTTCAGGCGCTCGCTGGTCGTCGCTGCCTCCAAGGCCACCGTGGTGATCGGGCCGCCGGCGCGAAATTCCGACGCCCGCACGTGATGCGCGACCCGCAAGATGAACTGCCGCACGGCTTCGCCCGGCGTGTCCGTCGCCGCGAGCGTCGTCTCGATCCGCTCCAAGACCTCCTGGCCCATCGACGTGATCGCCTCCGCCGCTAAGGCCTCCTTGCCGCCGGGGAAGTAGTAATAGAGTGAACCTTTCGGGGTCCCGCTCTCCTCCAAGATCTGGTTTAGGCCCGTGGCATGGTACCCCTGAGCTTCCAACAGTTCGCAGGTCTTCTCGATCATTTTGTCACGAGTGTTGGTCATCTTTACCTCCTTGTATTTTGTCTAATTATAACGACTGGTCTATATAATGTCAAGGCGTTCAAGCATTTAGGGGGTGCTTCAGGGGTAGATCTGATGGGTTTCAAAGACTCATCGGTCTAAAACAGGCTTGTCCATGGATGGACTGGATTTTAAACTTTTCGAAGAAGTCTTTCGGATCTTTGTGTTGCGTCGAGTGGATGAGCGGGTATACTGTGGTTGTTGTCCGCCGGATGAGATAGTCCCTTGGACGCTGACTGAGAGCCATTGAATTGTTCCTTGAGGTGAGGAGAACCTACACATGAAATCCGAAACAGAGCAGCCTGCCCAATCCCCCATTCGATTGACCCGCGCGCAGATCGAGCCGGCGGCGCGTCTCCTGGCGCGCGCCTTCGCCGATGAACCGCTCTGGCAGTACTTCATCCCCGATATGGAGCGCCGCCATCAGAAAATCTACTATGTCTTCCGCTTGATGGTCGCTTACGGCGTGCGCTACGGCGAGGGCTACACCACCTCGCCGGATCTGGAGGGCGTGGCCGTCTGGCTCCCCTCCGAGCACGCGAAGATGTCGCTCTGGCAGCAGATTCAATGCGGCGCGATCCCGGCCTTCGTGAACCTGGGGCTGAAAACCACCGTTCACATCAGCGCGACCGATGCCTACATCGAAGAGACGCACGAGCGCATCGCGCCGTTCCCCCACATGTACCTCTCGGTCATCGGCGTCGATCCCGCACATCAGGGGCAGGGGCACGCCAGCGCGTTACTCCGCCCGATGTTCGCCCGGCTGGATGAAGAAGGGCTGCCCTGCTACTTAGAAACCCACACCATCCCCAACTTGGAGATCTATCAGCACTATGGCTTCGAGGTGCGCGAGGAGGCTACCTTCCCCAACAGCGACACGCGCTACTGGGGTATGGTGCGAGAGCCGCAGATGCCGTGAGCAGATACGTTTTAGCATAAAAATCATCCCAATCCCTCAAGGGGCGCCATCCCTTGGGGGATTTTTTATTTGGGGGCGCATTTTCTCTTTACCCAACGGAATCCCAACGCTTTCCAACAAATCCCAGAGGTAAATCTTACCCGCTTCATCGCTAGTCAGGGCTATCTTCTGCTAAAGTGGAAGTTAGGAGACCGACACAAAGGTGAAATTTCGAGCGAGAGGGGTTCTCATTCGCAGAGAGACGTGCTCTCGATCAACGAATCGACGCGCGCGCCGCGCCCGGTCAGGATGGAGAGCGTCGAGATGGAGCGCGCTGCCGGCGTGCCCGTTGAGCCTGGCTCGGAGGAGATTCAGGTGGATCTGCAGGCGACGTGGCTGTTGCGTTGACGCGAAAAGTATTCGGTGGGCAACGCGTAGCGAAAGGGAGGCGCCAATGCAACACCGTAGTAGACGATGGTTGATTCTCTTTATGATCGTAATAATGGCAGCGGGATGTGGACGCACCACGCCGACGCCTATGAGCACGCCCACGGAGACGATGGCGACGGAAGCGCCGACCGCGACGCCGACCGCGACGCCGGACGCGAATCCCACGCCCGCGAATTCGACGGTAGCCGTTTCGCCGGCCAGCGGGCCGCCGGGCGCCGAGGTGCAGGTCACGGGGACGGGCTTCCCGCCGGAGACAGAGATCGATTTGGGCGTAGGGCCGCAGGGCGGCGTGGACGAGCTGATGATCAGCCTGTGGACCGACGCGGCGGGCCACCTGGCCAAGAAGCTGGCGATTCCGGCGTCGGCGGAACCGGGCGAATCGTGGGTCGTCACCGCGATGACCAAAGACGGGGCGCTTAAGGCTGATTCGAATGTCTTCGAGGTGACGCAGGCGCAGTACGAGGGATCGGTCGCGATCTCGCCGAACAGCGGGCCGCCCGGCGCCCGTGTGGACATCATCGCGGAGGGCTTCCCGCCCAACACCACCGTGGGAATCGGCGTGGGCCGCGTGGATTCGGAGTACGACGTGATCGCCACGGCGGAGACGGACGCGGACGGACGCGCCGAGACGCAGATCATGATGCCGTCGTTCGTGGATCCGGAGGATGCGTGGGTTATCGTCGTCGAGGGCGAAGATCGCCCCATCAAGGCAGTCTCTGAGGTTTTTGACGTCACCACGGGGCCGACGCCGACGCCTTCTGATGACGAGGGCGAGTGGGAGGGTGATCTCTTCACCCGCACGAACATCTACCTGGTCGCCGTCGGCGACGAGGGCGGGAGCGGCGAGGAGATCGGCTGCGGCGATAGTCTGATCCCCGTTGAGGTGGAAATCGAGCCGACCATCGCGCCGATGACCGCCGCGTTGGAAGAGTTGCTGGCCATCGATACCAGGGAGTACGGCCAATCGGGCCTGTACAGCGCGCTCTACCGGTCGGATCTGATGGTCGAGGGCATCGACATCGAGGATCGCGAGGCCATCATCAACCTATCCGGCGAGCTGGTCGCGGGCGGCGTGTGCGACACGCCGCGCATCCAAGCGCAGCTTCGCCAGACGGCGCTCCAGTACAGCACGGTGGATGAGGTTTCGATCTTCGTCAACGGCGAGCCGCTGGATGAGGTGTTATCGCAGCAAGGGTAGTAAATAGGTCGAATGGCTTATCCTTGCGAAGGTTGCGCAAGAGGTCTCAAACCGCATGTATGAGGTGCAACGAGCAGATCAATCTGTTTCACAGGTTTCTTGAACCTTCGCAAGGGTTCCTAACTTGAATTTTCAAATACGCTCTAAGGGGGAGGATAACCTGATGGACCAAAAGAGAAACGACCACCGCACCGTCGCGCGGCTGGGCAGCGGCGTGATGTTGATCATCTGGCTGATGGGGATCATGGTGCTGCCGACGTCGTCGGCGCTGAAGGTCGCCGCCCAAGATGGCGGCGATGGCGGGGCAGGGCCGATGCGTCTGGTGGAGCGAGCAGCGCCGGCCCGCGAGCCGCGCATCTTGGAGCGCACGGTTTTGGCCAATGGCGCGACCAACACCGGCGGAGGCCGATGCCTACATCGCTTCCGAGTGGCCAAACCAGAACTTCGGCGCGGAATCGCTCTTCTTGGGCTACAACTTGGCGGGCACGGACAACTTCGGCGCGGAGCGGATGCTCCTCTACTTCGATGTCCAAGGCCATGTGCCCCAGGGCGTCGTGATCAACGAGGCGCGATTGAACCTCCACCTGAATTTCTCCTCGCCCCAGGACGACGAGCCGATGGGTACGATTTTGCGGCGGCTCTGCTCCACTTGGAGCGAGTCGGAGGTCACCTGGAACCGCGAGCCGGTCTGGCACGAGATCCGGGCGGAGGCGGAGGTGGGCAGCCTCGTCGATGTCTGGTACGAGTGGGAGATCACCACCCTGGTCGAGGATTGGCTCGCGGAGACCTATCCCAACCACGGCGTGGAGATCATCGGCGATGAGGCCGTCCAGCAGCGGGAGCGCGCGTTCGATTCTCGCGAGACCACCAACGAGTTTTACCCCCGTTTGGTGGTGGACTACACCGACTACGCCGATGACCAGCCGCCTGATGTCGAGGTCGATCCGCTGCCGGCGTTTGTGGATCGCGACTTCACCGTCGCGTGGAGCGGCGATGACGCTGGCGGCGCCGGGATTGCTTCCTACGATGTGCAATATCGCGTCGATGGCGGCGATTGGGCCGACTGGATTGAGGACGCGACCTACACCTCGGCGGTCTTCGCCGCCGGCGAGGATGGCCGCTTCTACGAGTTCCGTGCGCGCGGCGAGGATCGCGCCGGCAACGTAGAAGCCTACGGCGCGCCGGAAGCCAGCACCACGGTTGACGCCCGCCCGCCGACGGCGGTCGTCGATCCGCTGCCGACGATCACCAACAGCACCAGCTTCACGGTGAGCTGGACGGGCCATGATGATGGCTCTGGCATCCAGTATTACGACGTGCAATATCGATACAACGATGGGGATTGGACGCTCTGGCAGGATCAGACCATCGGCGCGAGCACCGAGTTCAACGCGATGGACGACGGCCTCTACGAGTTCGAGGCCCGCGCGGTGGACAACGTCAATGCGCAGGAGGACTTCCGGGGCGAAGCCGAGGCCTCGATCATCGTCGATGCAGAGGCGCCCTTCGTGGAACCGCGCGTGTGGGTGCCGCTTGTCGTCCGGGGGCGCTGAGAAGCGCCGCGCCGATGGTTGAAACCATCGTCTGATATCCAAAGTGCGTTAAAACGCACTGACATTGCTCAACCCGTTTTTAACGGGTTTCGTGTATCAGCCTCGAATTCATTCGTAGGCTTTAAGATATCAAAGGAGACCCTATGCCGCCACGAGAATTTCCAGAATATCT